>JANOKO010000306.1:0-9683 GCA_031419335.1 Planctomycetota bacterium | reverse complement strand
GCCTCGCGGTCTCCCAGCACCTCGGCCAAATCACGGGGCAAAAACCTGCGATTACGAAAGCCACTAAGTCGATCTCGAACTTCAAGCTGCGTGAGGGTATGCAAGTCGGTTGCCGCGTCACGCTGCGTGGGGCGAGGATGTACGAATTTCTCGACCGCCTGATCAACATTGTGTTGCCTCGTGTGCGGGACTTTCGCGGAGTCAGCTTCAAAGCGTTCGATGGAGCCGGTAACTATAGCATGGGTCTGAATGAGCAGACTGTGTTCCCGGAGATCCAAGCCGACAAGATCCAGAACAGCCAAGGGATGAACATTGCCATCGTGACCACAGCGGGAACCGATGAGCGTGGACGAATCTTGCTGCGTGAATTTGGGATGCCCTTTCGTAAGGAGACGAAGGTTTAGTCTGGCTCTCGCGGCTTCCGCGCTGACTTAGACTGTGCTTTCCAAAACGGGGCGGCCCGTACCGCGCCCCCGAGACCCTGACCCCACTTTAGCGAACCCAGCTGAGCGACCTCTCAGCCGTTGAGACCTCAAGGATTCCGACATGGCCAGCAACGCCAAGATTGCCAAAGCCGCTCGCAAGCCGAAATTCAGCAGTCGTGCCGAACGCCGTTGCCAGCTGTGCGGTCGTCCGCGTGCTGTCTATCGGAAGTTTCAGGTGTGCCGCATTTGTTTTCGCAACTTGGCCCTGGACGGCCTGATCCCCGGAGTGAAAAAGGCCAGCTGGTAGTCCAGACGCCGAGGAACCCCAAGCCATGATGACAGACCCAATTGCCGACATGTTGTGCCGCATCCGTAATGCTGTGCTGATTGAGCGTTTGAGTGTGGACATGCCGCACTCGAACCAGAAGGAAGCTCTCGCTGCTGCCCTGCAGCGAGAAGGCTTCATCTGGGACTTTGAAGTTGTGCCGCATACGGAGACTCCAGGGAAGACCCTCAAAGTCAACTTGAAGTATGGTCCGAACGGAGAGCGCGTGATCCAGAAGATCAAGCGTGTCAGCAAGCCCGGTCTGCGACATTACAACGGGGTGAGCGAGATTCAACCCGTCTTAAACGGTTTGGGAGTCACGATCTTGACGACCAGCAAAGGCGTACTGAGCAGCCGCGAGGCCAAAGCTCAGAATGTCGGCGGTGAAGTCCTGTGCGAGGTGTGGTAACGCCAAGTCGGATGGTAGCCCCAGGACAATGATGGCGAACAATGGTGGCGCGGGATTGATCCGATTCCCGGTAACCGAGCAAGGTGCAGCATGTCACGAATTGGAAAAAAACCGGTCGCAACTCCCGCCAGCGTGAGTGTGTCGATCAGCGGTGGACAGATCAAGGTCAAAGGCCCGAAAGGGGAATTGACCCTGAACTGGAATCCGGCCATGTCGGTTGAATTTGATGACGCGAAGCGAGAGATCCTCGTCAAGCGTCCGGGTGACGATCGTGTCAATCGGGCGCTACACGGTCTGACTCGAGCCTTGATTGCGAACATGGTGGCGGGTGTTCAGCAGCCGTTCGAGAAGAAGCTTGAGATTGTCGGTGTGGGCTACCAGGCGACGATTACCGGCAAGAGCATTTCCCTTCAGGTGGGTTATGCCAACATCATCAAGCTGCCCATCCCGGCGGGCATCAATTGTGTGCTGCCGACACCAACTTCGATCATCGTGAACGGGATTGACCGAGCGGTCGTGGGGCAATTTGCCGCCAACATCCGCCGCGTTCGCCCCCCGGAGCCTTACAAAGGCAAAGGGATTCGATACACTGGGGAACAGGTGCGTCGCAAGGCCGGTAAGGCGTTCGGCAGCTAGTGAGTTTTGCGGACTGCTTCTCTGAAGAGTCTGTCGATCAGGACAGGTGTGCGATGCGATTAGAAAAACGATTGGCTGCTCAGCGCGAGCGTCGAAAGTTCCGGGTTCGAAACCAACTCCGGTCGAGTGGGCGTCCGCGCCTTTCGATCTTCAGTAGTGGCAAGCACATCTACGCTCAGGTGATCGACGATTCTCTCGGTCAGACTGTGGCGTCCGCCTCGACGGTGGAGAAGTCTCTCGGGGGAGCTGGGACTTGTCACAGCAACTCCGATGGTGCGACCCGCGTCGGCCAAGCCATTGCTCAGCGAGCCGTGGCCAAAGGTGTGGTGCAGGTCTGCTTTGACCGTGGTGGCAGCCGTTATCATGGTCGCGTCGCTGCATTAGCAGAGGCCGCTCGTGCATCCGGGCTGGATTTCTAAGGACTCGCAGTGCGAGTGATGGGAGCTGTTCATGTCTCAAGGTGAGTCCTCAAATTCTCCGGAACGTGTCGTCCAGATCCGCCGCTGTGCGTGCGTGGTCAAGGGTGGTCGTCGGTTCAGCTTTACCGCTCTGGTTGTCGTCGGCGACTCCAACGGTAAGGTCGGCGTGGGATATTCCAAAGGCACCGAAGTCCCGGTGGCCGTGGAAAAAGCTACCAAGCAGGCCCAGAAGCGTTTTCAGCGTTTCCCTCTCACCGGCACCACAATTCCACATGCGGTCGAGGCTCGTTACGGCTCGTCCCACGTGAAGTTGATGCCAGCCCCGGCAGGGACAGGGATTATTGCGAGCGCCACGATCCGAGCTGTCGTGGAATCGGTGGGCGTCAAAGACATTCTTACCAAGAAGCGGGGTTCCAGTAACCCTGCCAATGTGGTTCAGGCCACGTTGATGGCCCTGGCCAAGCTGCGGACCCGCGAAGATGTCGCTCGTCTGCGAGGAGTCGAGATCTAATGATTCTCAGTGATGTGAACAAAGATGTCTACGTACCTCGTGGCCCCAAGCGGGTCGGTCGAGGCTGTGGTTCCGGTCACGGCAAGACTAGTGGCCGCGGTCACAACGGTGCTGGCAGCCGTCGGGGCAACAGTCATCGTCCTGGGTTCCAGGGCGGTCAGAAGCAGTTGTTTCGTCTGGTGGCGAAGCGCGGCTTCAACAACAAGGCTTACGCGGCTGTTGTGGTGTCTTTGAACGTGTCTGACTTGCAAGCCAAGTTCGTCGCGGGAGAGACCGTTTGCCCGGAGACGCTTCACGACAAGGGTTTGGTGAAGAAGCGATTCGACGCCATTAAGATTCTGGGTGACGGCGAATTGACACACAAACTGACAGTGAAGGCCCATCGGTTTTCACGTTCAGCCGAGGACAAAATCCGTGCCGCTGGTGGTACGGTCGAAGTGATTGATTGACGCCGATCACTGGATGCGGATCCATTGACCCTGTTGAGTCGCATCGAATACAACTGCGAGCGAGAGGCGTCCTTGTTTCGCCTTTCGCTCGTTTTCGTTGGTGTGGGATCACGGTAAGGACGCGGTGGCATGCTAGCCCGAATTCTCGCGGTGTTTCGCATTCCGGAGTTGCGGCAGAAGATCATCCTCACGTTGATCCTGCTGGGCGTCTACCGGCTGGGTTTCTATATCCCCTTGTCGTTCCTCGACCAGGAAAAGTTCTTTGCGGACATCATACGTCTGACCAAAGAACAGGGGGCGATGGGCCAGGTGATGCAGGCGATGTCGATGTTCTCGGCATCTAACCTCGGGAATGGCACGATCTTCGGCCTGGGGATCATGCCCTACATTTCGGCCTCGATCATCTTCCAACTGTTGGCAACTGTCTATCCCCCACTGGAGGCACTCCAGAAGGAAGGGGAAGGGGGCCGCAAGAAGATCAATGAATACACACGCTACGCCACTGTGGTGATTTGCCTCGGGCAGAGCTTTCTGTGGGTCATGTACCTGCGCGGTCAAGGGGTCGTCCTGGATTCCTACAACGGCATCTTTGGTTGGATCACAGCCACCCTGACGATGACAGCGGGCACGGTATTCCTGATGTGGATTGGCGAACAAATCGATGAGTTCGGAATCGGCAACGGCATCAGCTTGCTGATCATGGCGGGGATTCTGGCCCGTATCCCGGATGCCATCAAGGAACTTGTCGGCCCCGCATTCTCCAGTGGGGCCTTCAACATCCAACTGGGATCGAAGGCGGGCATCGATAAATTGCTGCTGTTAGGCGGGTTGTTCATAGCGGTCATCATCGGTGTCATCGCCATGACGACTGCGACTCGGCGGATCCCCATCCAGAGCGCAAAGCATGTGCGCGGGCGGCGCGTGACGGGCGGACAGCGCCAATCACTTCCACTGCGGATTAACCAGTCAGGCGTCATGCCGATCATTTTTGCTTCGAGCTTGCTGTTGATTCCAATTTCGGTGCTCAATTATCTGGCGGGCTTGGCCCAAAGCAGCGACTACTCCTGGGTCCGGGCACTCGCTCCCGTACTGGGTGTGTTGAACCAGAATGACCATGGGCTGCTGTACAACTTGCTGTTCATCCTGCTTATCTACTTCTTCTGCTACTTCTGGACCGGAATCACCTTCAACCCGAAGGACATCTCCGAGAACCTGAAGGACCACGGCAGCTTCATCCCCGGCTACCGTCCGGGGGCTCGCACGGCGGATTACCTGGATCAGGTGATGCACCGGATCACGTATGTCGGGGCTGGGTTCTTGGCGATCATTGCGATCGTACCCACGATCGTTGCTTCGTCTCTGCAAATATCTCCGCTCGTGGCCAGCTTCTATGGGGGCACCGGTCTCTTGATTTGTGTGTCGGTCGCGATGGACTTGGTCCAGAAGATTGACAGCCATCTCGTGATGATGAATAAGGGTGGTCTGCTGCAAGCGGAAGACCCTGCCTGATTCACAAGTGGTCGATTCTGAAAGGCGTCGTTGCGTGATCTCCTTGAAGAGCCGCCGCGAAATGCGATTGATGCGTGCGGCGGGGATTGTGGTGGCTCAGGCTCATCAGGCTGCGGCTCAACTGATTCAACCCGGTGTGACGACTCGTGAGATAGATGCAGCGGTGTCTGTTGTGTTTCAGAAGCATGGGGCGGAGCCGCTGTTTCTGGGGTTTCCTGGCAAAGTCCCCTTTCCGGCGGTGACCTGCACCAGCGTGAACGAGCAGATCGTTCATGGGATTCCGGATGACAGAGTGCTGAAACCGGGGGATATCATTAGCGTCGACACAGGCTGTCGGCTGGCAGGGTGGTGCGCAGATTCGGCTTGGACCTACGCGGTGGGCGAAGTGGATCCTAGCCAATTGAGGTTGATGAGTGTGGGGCAGGAGTTATTGCGAGTTGCGATCACCGGTTTGGCGGAGTGCCGGATGTGGTCGGAGGTGGCCCGACGGATGGAACGGATCGCCCATGCGGCGGGTTACTCGCTGGTGGAGCAATTCGTCGGACACGCCATTGGCAGGGAGATGCACGAACCGCCCCAAGTGCCTAACTTTCATGACAAAGCGGCGTCTGAGGACTTCGAAATCTGTGCGGGACTGGTGTTGGCGATCGAGCCGATGCTGAATGCCGGTTCAGCAGGGGTGAGAATCCTGGACGATCACTGGACAGCTGTTACGGAAGACGGTCGACCGAGTGTTCATTTTGAGCACACCATTGCAGTCACTGCGGACGGTCCGCGGCTGATTACAGCGGGTGTGGGGGGGCCAGCCGGAATGCTGGGCTTTGCGGAGTTTTGAAATTTTTCCTGGTTGCTTGCTTCGGAGCGCTGGGGGCGATTACACTGCTCCGCTCGCTTTTTGGCGGCACGCCGTTTCGTGTTCACGCGAGACGGTCAATGATCGAAAGGTGTGTGGGACGTGAAGGTTCGGGCGAGCATCAAGCGGATTTGTGAAGGCTGTAAGATCGTGCGGCGCAAGGGACGTGCCTACGTGATCTGTTCCTCCAATCCTCGACACAAGCAGCGGCAGGGATAATTCTCTGAGGCTGGTCGCATCAGGTTCGGAATTGCATTTTGACATTGGCACCGCGTTGCCAACGTTTCTGGAGACATGACATGCCACGTGTACTCGGGGTCGATATCCCGAACGACAAGCCGACTTACATTGCTTTGCAATACCTGCACGGGCTGGGATTTGTCAGGGCGGTGGAGGTGTGCCGTAAGTTGAGTCTCGATCCACAGCGTCGAGCACGGGAAATGTCGGAAGACGACATCCAGCGATTGAACGTGGCCTTGGATGCGGATTACACCGTCGAGGGTCAACTCCGCCGACAGGTGATGGAACATATTGGTCGGCTAAAGGCGATTTCCTGCTATCGGGGAACGCGACATCGTCGCAGCCTTCCGTGCCGCGGGCAACGCACCAAGACCAACGCACGGACGCGCAAGGGTGTCAAGAAGACAGTTGCCGGGAAAAAGGGCGTCAAGGACCGGAAGTAAGCCACGGGTCCGCTGGACCACAGGGGTGCGGATCGCGATGTCGGTGTTTGGGTGAGTGCCTGAAGCCAGTTGTTTTCGAACGGGATGCAGACAGTGAATACAGCAGCAAAGCAGGGCAAGAAGAAAAAAGTTCGCAAGAACGTGACGAAGGCCATCGCTCACATTCGAGCGAGCTTCAACAACACACTGGTGACGATCACCGACATCAATGGCGATGTCCTGTGCTGGGGCAGTGCCGGGACCGTGGGGTTCAAGGGGTCTCGCAAGAGTACACCGTTTGCCGCCCAGCGGGCGTCTGAGACCTGCGCGGACAAGGCCCGTAAATTCGGAGTCAAGGAGATGGAAATCCGCGTCAACGGACCCGGCTCCGGACGCGAAAGCGCCATCACCGGGTTGCAGATTTCAGGCATCTCGATTCGCAGCATCGAAGACATTACGCCCTTGCCGCACAATGGGTGCCGTCCTCGCAAGCGTCGACGCGTCTGAGTTCTCGAACACAGATTTTTGCTGCAGGAGGATGAGGTCCCGAGCCTCGATCACTCGAAGGCAGCTCAACATCGGAATGGGGAGAAGTAGCATGCGGATTCGTTGGCGTAACCTGGAATTGCCCAGTCGAGTCGTGCCAGAGCGCGAAACCATCACGGCCATGTATGGCAAGTTTGTGGTCGAGCCGTTCGAGCGGGGGTTTGGTCACACATTGGCGAACAGCTTGCGCCGCATCCTGCTCTCCAGCCTCGAAGGCAGCGCGGTCACTCGCGCCAAGATTCACGGCGTGCAGCACGAATTCTCCACGATTCCGGGTGTCGTAGAAGATGTCACTGACATCTGCCTGAACCTCAAATCGTTGGTCGTCAAGAATCACTCGACAACCACAAAAACGCTGCGGATTGAACGCCACGAGCCGGGTGTGGTGACCGCGGGCGACATCATCTGTGACGACCAGGTGGAAGTCATCAATCGTGATATGGTCATCGCCACTGTCACCGATTCGGTGCCGCTCAACATCGAACTCACCGTTGAAAACGGTCGTGGCTATACCACAGCTGCGGAAATCCACGAGAAACTGCCCGAGTTGGGAGTGATCCCGCTCGACGCCGCGTTCTCTCCCGTGACTCGCGTGCGGTACAAAGTCGAGGACACCCGCGTCGGTCAGCGGACGAACTATGACAAGTTGACGCTGGAGATCTGGACCAACGGCACGGTCAAGCCGGACATGGCTCTGGTCGAAGCGGCCAAGATCCTGCGGAAGCACCTCAATCCATTCATCAACTACCGCGAACCCGGCCCGGAACTACCTCCGGAAGCGGGACTCAAGGGGATGCTGGAAGCGACCGGATACGCTCCGATCGACCTGGAGTTGGAAGATCGACTCGGACAATCGCTGGCAGAACTCAATCTGTCGGTGCGAGCCACCAACTGCCTCGAGTCTGAGGGGATCACCTCGGTTCGCGATCTGGTCGGACGCTCGGAAGATCAACTGTTGCAGGTTCGTAACTTCGGTGAGACGACCTTGCTGGAAGTCAAGGAGCGTCTGACGCTGCTTGGGTTACGGCTGGGAATGAAAGTTCCGAACCAATCCTCGCTGCGAAAGTAGTGGGGCGAGTCGGCACTGGCTAGGTCAGTCCTTGTCTGGTGCGTGTTGTGAACATTTTCGGATTGTGTGAGAACGGGTGCGGATATGCGACATCGTCTTCGAGGCCGAACACTAGGGCGGACATCGTCTCACCGCCATGCTATGTTTTCGAACATGGCAGCCAGCTTGATTAAGACTGCGACTCGGGAACTGGATCCTGAGAAGCGCTGGATTGTCCCGGGGCGCATCGAGACGACGGTCCCGAAGGCCAAGGAACTCCGCCCGTACGTCGAGAAGCTGGTGACGATGGCCCGTCGTGCCCTGCCCTACCAGGCCAAGGCCGCCGAGTATGGCACCACCGCCGCGCGTAACTCGACCGAATGGGCCGCGTGGCGAAAGTCCGAGAACTGGAACAAGTGGAACCAGGCGATCGCTCCTGCGATCGCCTTGCGTCGGCGAGCTTTTGCTTTGCTCCGCGACAAGGAGGCGGTCTCGACCCTGTTCGAGAAGATCGGCCCCGCCATGAGCGACCGCGAAGGTGGCTACACTCGTATTGTGCGCCTGCCCCGCGTCCGTCAGAATGACGCCAGCCCTTTGGCGATCATCGAGTTCGTCGGTAACGAACGCGACCGCAAGAAGCAGCGGACAGCCCCGATCGTCGAGCAGGCGGCTTCGAACTAGCCGCAGTTCTGGCGAGTGATGAACCACGAAGGGCAGGCGAGTTCGCCTGCCCTTTTCCGTAGCCAACCCACCTAGGCGATCGGTTAGACGTTGTCTGCCCCGTGGGATAGGCTTTGACTGACCGCCCCACCACAAGGAACCGGGAACAAGGATGTTCTCGGACACATCGTGCCCTACCCCGCGAATGGATTCGCCGCCCTCTCTGGATTCGATATCACCACAGCTCTCACAGCTGTGTGTGACGACCTCACTGCGAAGGTGCCCGAATTGAGGCACGTGCAGATGGACCGCGTCACCCTCTCGTTCTGCCAAACCCGTCGTGGCTCGGCGCACGGCATGCTGGCCAAGCTCACGCCGCTCCGGTTTGAAGGTGGAGAGTTGACCACCGTACGGGATGGTCAGACGTGGACTATCCAGCGGCTCTACACCGGCTCCCGCGAGCAGCGGTACATCCTCTCGATCTATCTTCCGAGGTTCTTCGACCTCCCCTTTGAAGAGAAGCTCAACACCCTCGTCCACGAGCTGTACCACATCAGTCCCCGCTTCGACGGTGATATCCGGCGGTTCGAAGGTCGCTGCTTTGCCCATTCCGCGAGCCACCGGGCCTACGACGAGATCGTGGCGATGTTCTGCCAGGGCTACCTGCGCCGCCGGTCGCTGCGCTCTCCGCTTCTGAGGTTCCTGCATCACAACTTGGCGTCGCTCCGCAGCACACACGGAGCCGTTTTCGGGGCTCAAGTCCCTATTCCCAAGTTGATCCCGTGGCGAGAAACACGGGCAGCCTGAGTATCAGACAATGGAAGTCCCTGTCGCGAATGGACCGCCCTGCGTCTGTGTCGCGACAACGACCCGATTCGAGATCGAAGCTCCCGTTGAGCGACAAAACTGAGTTTGGGAGAATCGCCAGTGATGAAGGCCGCGGAGTACCTATCGCCACACAACCGAAGCCAATCAGCCACCAGCCAGAAACCATCATCGTCGAGGCAGACTTTGCACTCGGAAGAAGTGAAACAAACAGCCCAGAGGACTCTCCTGCGTCGCGACCCTGGGCTGTGGTATGAAACCCCTCGGGGCAAAGAGACACTCCTGTCCATCAATACGTCTCGCAGCGTAGGCACATTTGCGACATAAGTCGTACACGTGGGTTGTGCTGTCAACTGCCAGTTGTGATTCGCGCTCGCTCATCTCCCACGGGCTCGCACCTCAGTGC
>JANOKO010000305.1:0-1513 GCA_031419335.1 Planctomycetota bacterium | reverse complement strand
AGGGGGAGAGGGGAGAGGAGGGGAAGGCCCTCTCCCGGGGGGAGAGGGGAGGCAGAGGATTGGCTCTCGCGGAATGTCACCGTCGGGGCGGGGTTCATCACCGCGTCGACGCAGACGACATCGCGGATGGTCTCGACGGTGGTGCCATCGGTGGAGCGCTGGGCGAGGACGACATGGGACATACCGACGCCGGGGAGATTGGTGTTGGTTAGAGCGAGAAAGGTGCGGCCCGAATCGGTGTCGAGGACGCGGATGTCGCCTCGGACGCGACCGTCTTCGAAGCGGGGATTGATAATGTTGCCGACAAGGTCGCGGGTGCTGCGGTCGCGGGGTTTGAGCCGGTCGGGGGCGTGGTCCAGGAAGACCGGCTTCTGATCGTAGAGGGGGACCGCTTCGCGGAGAGCGGCCTCGGAATAGTGGTAGCCATTCTTGGAGTCTGGTCCCGTCAGAGCGACGTTGAGAACCAGTCGGGCTGGGGTGTCGATGGAGAGGGCAGAACTCCAATCGGCGAGGTCTTCGGTGAGCGTGTCGTGCGTCATAGGTCGTGGCCGGTCCGATGCAGGAGGGGCGGGTTTGACCTATCGCGGGCGGGTGCGCTTGAGGGCGTGTAAGAGAACTTGTGTCAGGCTCCCGGACGGAGTAATTCCCAGACTTCCCTGTTAACGGAGACTGACACATGAACAGTGTTGTTTCCGACGATGGGGACGCACGCACCAGAGTCCGGCCATCGGGGATGATTCTATTCCACTGGCCATCAACCCGGTCCCACTGCTAAACTCACATCAAGGCGCATTGATGTCGGAGTTGTTCCATGCTGCTACCCATCGGGCGATCGCTGCCGCACAACCGCAGGACGTTTCTCGTCGCGGCGGGGATGGGGGTCTGCGCGGGGACGGCGGCGATCGCAGCTCCGGCTCCTCGCAAGTTGGCCAAGTCGGTCATCATGATCTGGCTCAGCGGTGGGGCATCCCATATTGATACATGGGACATGAAGCCGAAGGCTCCACTCGAATATCGCGGCATGTTCGAGCCGATCTCGACGAGCAGTCCGGAGATCCAGTTGTGCGAGCATCTGCCGCTGACGGCGAAGCAGGCTCATCTGTTTTCGGTGGTGCGTTCACTGGGCGATCATGGGCGAGGGACCGGCGACCACCACGCGGGGTACTATTACAACCTGACCGGACATGCTCCCGATCCGACGTTTCACCGGCTGCTCAATGCCCGCACGCCGTACCCGACCGACTGGCCTTCGATGGCGTCGGTGGTGGCTGCGAAGAGGCCACCGCATCCGTCGCTGCCCTCGGCGATCACACTGCCTCAGAAGGAGGGGGCTCCCGAGTACACCCGTCCGGGCCAGTTCGCCGCGAGGCTGGGGATCGAGTACGACCCGGTCTTCATCGATGGATCCCGTGAGAAGCCGATGAGCTTCCAGGCCCCTGCCCTCTCACTGGACGGCAGCACCACGATCGACCATCTGATGCAGCGGAAGGAACTCCTCGCCGCGATCGACCGC
>JANOKO010000304.1:0-2164 GCA_031419335.1 Planctomycetota bacterium | reverse complement strand
CGGGGGAGAGGGGGCCGGAACTGGCCGCTGCCTACGTTTCTGATGCACACACTTGGCCATGCTGAGTGGCGGGCGAAGGCTGATCTGGGTTGTTCGTCGTGTTAGACTACGGAAATGGACTCCACATAAGTTGAGACCACCATTGTCGGCCACCTGGCGGTACGCATTCACTCCGATCCGCTCATCGCAGCCCGTCAGAACTTGACGCGTCGGTGGTGGCCGGGTGCGTTGGGGCGGTATCGTCTCCTGATTTCGCAAGTGGTTCTTGATGAATGCCAAGGGGGCGACCCGACAGCTGCGAAAGAACGCCTGGATGAGATTGACTTCTTACCTGTGCTCGAAATGACTGATGAGGTCCATGATCTGGCCGGTCAACTGACGACTTCTGGTGCGGTCCCCGCATCAGAACCGCGTGACGCATTGCATATCGCTATTGCCGCAGTGCATGGTGTAGAATACTTGGCGACCTGGAATTTCAAGCACATCGCCAACGCGACTTTACGAGGCCGCATCGAGGCGGTTTGCCGTGATGCCGGGTATGAGCAGCCGATCATCTGCACACCCGAAGAACTCGCGGGGGACGACGACGATGCTTGATTCACCGATTTCACCCACGGATGAAATTCGTGCCATTCGCCATGAATTGGCGGCGCGGTTTGACAACGACCTGAGCCGGATCGTCGAGGATTTGCGAAGGCAACAGCGAGACTCGGGAAGGACGTACATCCGGCTCCCGAAGCGAGTCCCTCGTGTCGACAGTACGACCAGCCAGGCGATGTATCGCAGCGGCGAAGTGCTGGATTGAAATCGCTGTCACAGGCTTGGCCTTGGGAGGACATTTCCCCGATGCTCCGCTTCGAAGTCTTCGCTTCGCGACGAATCGATGACGTGTTGTGTCACGCGAGAATCTGCTCGATCGGTCGGACGCGACTGATCGCGCACGGGCGGTTGAGAGCGGGGTGGCTCCAGACATCGCTTTGGATGACTGGGCCACCCCGCCATCCGCCAAGCCTCCTGACCCCGCCACCCCCGACCGCCACCCTGCGGCCGAGAAGTCTATCAGCAAAGCGTGACGAAGGAACAAGAGGACTTGCCAGTCGAGCCTCTTGTGATAGTCTCTGGTAGCTTCGCAACCTAGGTGTTCAAAGCAGCGTCCGGGCCACCCCGTCAACAATCAGCAAAGGAATGTGGAATGCCAGTCGAAAGGAAAAGCAACTGGATTGGGATCGTTTTCCTGGTATTCGTAGCCTTGATTGCCTTACCGTATCCACCTGCATTTCAAATGTGGCTGGGTATTGCGTTTCTTCTGCTGTGCCTCAGTGCATTCGCAGAATTCGGTGCCGGAATACTCGGGTTATTCGAACACGACGCGAACATGGCAGATTCTGGATGGAATGACTCAGCTTTGGGAGCAACGATTTCCGGAGTGCAGGGCGTCGCACGCCGCGCGATGCGATTTAGCCCGAACGAGAAATCGCAGAACGGCATCCGTGCCACGATCTTTGCTGTACTTGGAATCAGCCTCGTTTTCGCGGGGATAACCCGATCGAATTCCATCGCTGAACAAAAGCGACAGGAAGAGAAGGCCATTGCAGCAGTGATCGAGCAACAACGGCTCGCCGATTTCGCAAATAAGAAAGTCGCGATCCTCCTTGAGGACGCCACAAGAACGCTCAAAAGCGGCGACATTGCTGAGGGAAGAAAGAAGCTCCTACTCGCGATTTCAATACCAAACGCAACTGATCTGACCGCTGCACAGCAGCTCGATCAGATGATAACTGAGTCACTCAGTACAGTTCATGTTGAAGCTGTGTTGATGTCTCTTCCTGATGTGGAATTCAATAACACCAAGAAGAATCGCGTGCTTCCTGCGGGATTGAAGACGCCATTCGAAGAGATCAACTCCCAGATCACTGAATTGATGAATGCAAATATCGAACGCGTATCAGGTCTGCGGGATCATCGGAAACAGACTCTCGCCAACGCTGAGCAACGGCGGCAACAATATGAGCAACGGCGTCGATGTCTTGGTTCAGCGGAAAATGGAATTCGGTTCGGTTGGGGTTAGTGGGTTGAGGGGGCGACATCGTGTCGGGGAGTCGCGGCGTCGTGCCGCGAAGGTTTTTCGCTTTGGTGTTGAAGTTGAAGGGGTGGGGTGAGACCG
>JANOKO010000303.1:0-3784 GCA_031419335.1 Planctomycetota bacterium | reverse complement strand
CCTCCCCCCCTCCCTGTCCGTGTCGAGGAGATCGCGGGTGAGCCGCCTCTCTACCGGACTCGCAATTTCGCCGTGAGGACCGATATCCCCGACGCTGAGGCCCGCGAACTGCTGGGCCGACTCGAAACGATGCTTGGCCTCATTAGCCAGTATTGGGGGCGCAAGAACTCGCAATCGATCGACATGTATGTGGTGCGAGATCTCTCGAAATGGCCCGAGGGGCTGCTTGATGCCGAGGGATTGCAACACATTCAATCTGGCGGCGGTGTAACGCGGGGCCAATCACAACAGAATGCCCGTACGGGGGAAATCCTGGCGAGTCGGGCTGTGGTCTATGCCGTAGCCGACCGAGGCACTCCCCAGCATGAGGCGGTGCATGCGTACTGCTATCTGAATTTCGGACGCATGGGGCCCACCTGGTACTCCGAGGGCATGGCCGAAATGGGACAGTACTGGAAAGACAAAGACATCTCCGTCAACTGCCATCCCGAGATCGTTCAATACCTGAAATCCGAGCCCCCCAAGCGCCTCACCGAAATCACAGACCTCACCCAGCAGACAGGCGATAGCTGGCAAAACTACGCGTGGCGCTGGGCGCTATGTCACCTGCTCGCCAACAACTCCAATTACGCCCCGCGTTTTCACCCGCTGGGGATGGCACTCCTCACCGGGCAACGCACCTCCTTTGTCGATGTCTATGGCCCCCTGTCGCAAGAAATCTCGTTCGAGTATCTCCAGTTCCTCCTGAACTTCGATCGCGGATACCGGGCAGATTTGTGCAGCTGGGACTGGAAGGCCAAATTCACCAGCGTCCTCAGCAGACCGATCAATGCCAAGGTCAAGGCCGCTGCGGGTTGGCAACCGGCACGACTCTTCGTCAAAACAGGAGTCCATTACAAATACACCACCCTCGGGGAGTGGTCTTTGACTCCGGATGGTGAAAAGTTGACGGCTGCCGGGACCAGCGATGGTACTGGAAAGCTGGAAGCTGTCATCTTCCACGATTACCAACTGACAGACCCATTCGAACTGGGAACCGAGGGGCAATTCACTGCCCCTCTCGATGGAAAGTTGTTCCTGCGCTGCCGGGACTCATGGGCAACGATCGCGGACAACTCTGGAGAGATGACCGTCAAGTTTGAGAAGGGAGAGTGAAGTCCGCGTCCGCCGAGCACTCCTCAACCCCCGATCGAATACATCGGGCGGGTCGGCTGGATGAATCGGGCAGTGTTGATTTCGTGGCCTTCCCACTTGGCAGTGATCGAATCGCGGACCGCTTGTTGAATCACCTCATCGGTGGCGTCACCTCGCAACAGGCTGCGAAGATCGGTCTCTTCGAGGCTGAACAGACAGTTCCGCAGCTTGCCATCGGCTGTGATCCGGAAGCGGTTGCAGTTCTCACAAAACGGCCTGCTGATCGATGCAATGAATCCGATGCGACCCACCCCGTCGTCGAACTGGTAGTCGGCAGCAGGGGCTCGCGGGTCAGCGTTCGGGATCGGCAGCAACGGACGGATACCCGCCGAGATGGCGTCAATGATCTCCTGGGCAAAGAGTACCTTGTCGCGCTCCCAGGCGTTATCGGCATCCAGCGGCATATACTCGATAAAGCGGACCTCGTGGCCAGTCTCACGGGCAAAATGGCCAAATGGAATGAGTTCGTCTTCGGTCAAACCCCGCACGGATACCGCATTGATCTTGATCTTCTGAAACCCGACTTTCGTGGCGGCCTCGATGCCGGCCAACACTTGCTCGTAACCCTCGCGGCGGGTGATCTGCTTAAACTTCTCGGCGTTCAAAGCATCGAGACTCACATTAAGCCTCCGCAGCCCGGCGGCATACAGGTCTGCCGCTTGATCCGCGAGCAGAATCCCGTTGGTCGTGAGACCGATGTCCTCGATCTCTGTGATTTTCGCCAGAGAGGACACCAGCCGATGCAAATCTTTGCGCACCAGCGGTTCACCACCGGTCAGTCGTAACTTGGTCACCCCGAGCGGGACAGTCAGCCGCACAAACCGCTCGATCTCCTCATAGGACAGCAAATCCGCGCGGTCCATGAACTGCACGTTCTCGGCGGGCATACAGTAAAAGCAGCGAATGTTGCAGCGATCCGTCACGCTGATCCGCAAATTGTTGTGCGTGCGTCCGAAGGTATCGATCAGTGAGAGCTGGGGCAGGTTCATAGTGACTCCTCCGACATTGTACGCTGGCCGAGTCGATTGCCCCACCCACAAACTGCGGGAGCCCATGCGACGGGTATGATGCACAGGTCGCGTGTGGTATCGGAATTGAGAATCTCGCGCTAGAATCCACCGTGCGGGAGTGGACCCGCTTCCGCAGAGCCTGAAAGGGACCCATCGTGGCAGAAGCATTGGAACAACGGACTGTCCTCATCGTCGAGGATGAACCGATCATCCGCAATACCCTGGCGGAGTTCCTCTCTGGGGAGGGGTTTGAAGTGACCAAGGCGGGTAGCGTCGCCGAAGCCCTGCAAGCCGCCAAGCAGCGAGACTTTCACGTCGCCATCTGCGATGTGCAACTCCCCGATGGTGACGGCGTGGCCTTGCTGCGGAAGCTCCAACGGATCAACTCGTCGGTGTTCGTCCTCATCATCACGGCGTACGCCACCGTCGAGAACGCGGTCGATGCCTTCAAGGCGGGAGCATTCGACTACCTCGTCAAACCAGTCATCCTGGATGACGTGCTCAACAAGCTCAACCGCGTCTTCCAGTTCCGCCAACTGTTCATTGAGAACCAGGCCCTCCGCCGAGAGCTCTCCCAGCCGCAAAACTTCGAGCAAATCATCGGCTCGTCCCAGCCGCTCAAGGAGCTACTGGCTACGATCGCGAAAATTGCAACAACCAGTTCCAACGTCCTGCTGATGGGCGAGACCGGCACCGGCAAGGAACTCTTTGCCCGGCAGATTCACTCCGCGGGCCCGCGCAAGCAGGAAAAGTTCCTGGCGATGAACTGCGCCACGAGGCCCGCCGACCTGCTGGAGACCGAGCTCTTCGGCACCGAGAACGGGTCGCCGCAGGCCGGACTGCTGAGGACAGCTGGAGAAGGAACCGTCTACCTTGATGAGATCGCCGAACTGCCGATGGGGACGCAGACGCGGCTGCTGCGGGCCATCGAGTACCAGGAGGGCATGCCGACCGGCGGGACCGAAACCTATCCCGTCCATTGCCGGATCATCGCCTCGACCAGCCAGGATCTGATGCGACTGGTCGGCGAGCAGAAGTTCCAGGAAGACCTGTTTTACCGCCTCGACGGCATGAAAATCCGCATCCCCCCACTCCGCGAACGCCTCGACGACATCCCCGAACTCGTCGACCACTTCATCACCCGACACTCCCGCGCCATGCGCAAGCGCGTCACAGCGGCCTCCAGCGAAACGATCCGCTTACTCATGGCCGCGCAGTGGAAGGGGAACGTCCGCCAGCTCGACAATGCCATCGAGCGGGCCGTGATCATGTGCGAAGGCACCAGCGTCGAACCCAGCGACCTCCCCCCCGACCTGATCGGCATGGGCCAGCCACTCCCCGACACCGACGATCTTCGATCGGCTCTGAGGCACTACGAGAAGCTGCACATTACGAGAGTCTTGCGCCAATGGCCCGACAAGCGCGAAGCCGCCAAGCGGTTGCGACTGGGGCTGTCGAGCCTGTACCGGAAGATTGAGGAGCTGGAGATTGAGTTGTAGAGGGAGTCGGGAGTCGGGAGGGCCCATTGGTCCGTCCCCCCGTAGGATGGGCAATCCTGCCCGTCCCTCTTCGCTACGAAC
>JANOKO010000302.1:0-3706 GCA_031419335.1 Planctomycetota bacterium | reverse complement strand
CGCCGACCAGAACCCGCGGCTAGCGCCATGCGGCTCAGTCTCGGTCTTTGCGATCTTGGACTTCGGTCACGTATTCGATGACTCGCTGGAGATTCTCTTCGCCATCGACCACTTCGCAATCGCCGCCTTGGGTCCAGACGGTTTCATTGGTGATCGCCCCTGGCTCTTCACGAAGCACTCGTGTCACGTTGGCTTTAAACTGATTGAGAACGACTTTGGGGGGCTTGTCAGCGGTTACGACGATGTGGACATGATTGGAGCGGGCACTGACCGCATGCAACGCCCAATTCCGAATTTCGGCATGTTTGCGGCATACGGCTTCGACCCGTAGACGCTGAACTTCGTTCAAGAGTACGGGCTTCTCTGCCATCTGGGATCGACACCATTCTTCCAGAAGCGGCTGTGGCGGTCGCGGACCTTCCTTGGCTTTTCGCCATCCACGGACATCGCCGGGCAGCCAAGTGCCATAGGTGGTCCAAGTGATGAAGTAGGTGATTCTCTTGCTCATCGGCGGTCCCCTTCTGTGAGCCGCAAGGCGCTAGCCGCGGGTTCTTCTCATCGTCCGCCGACCAGAACCCGCGGCTAGCGCCATGCGGCTCAGTTCATCATCACGGATTATCAGAGGTCGTGATCGATGTGCAACCAGCACGCGACCCGCGATAGAAGCTGAATGCTCGCTAGACCCATCACAATTCCCAAGAACTCTTGCCATTGAAGGCTTGGTGGCCACTCGCTGGCTTGCATAGCGAGCTACCGACCACAGTTCAGAGGCCTGGATCGGCTCTCTGATCAATCGCGCCAACGGGTGTACTCGTCACTCCTGATGGTGATCGAACTGTGAACCAGAATTCAAGCCAGAAGCCCTCGCTGCTCCTGACCCTTAAAGAAACCCAGGAATTGGCCCTACAGCCAGAAGCCCAACTGATGGTGCATTAAACAGGACTCAGTTTTGAGGATGTTGGATTTGGCAGTCGAAATTGAGATCAGGGAATCGACGGTGCTTTTCATCAGGATTCTCAGCGAGATCCCCTGTCTTGGAGGATTCTCAGCCGTCAACCTGCTCCCCGACCAAGTGGCATCACTCCCTCACCCACGGATAGAATCTCAGCCAGCGGTCTAGGCCAGCGTCATTCGAGTCTTCGTGTTCATTTTCGGTTCTGGCTGGCCTTCCTCGGGCTGCCTTCCTTCGGATCTATCGTATGCTCAACCGCCAGACCGGTGCCTTCGCCCTCGCGAAGCCCAGGCCGCTGATGTTCTTCTGGCTGCTGGGAGGGCTGTGGTCTCTGCTCGCAACAGTGTCTCCATTGCCAGCTGCAGAAGCCTCGGCTCGGATCGAATCCGTCCATGTCGGGTTTCGCGGGCTGGTCGAAGTCGGTCGCTGGACTCCGGTCACGATTAATGTGACGGGAACCCCCGGAACCGAGGTCACACCGCGCGTGACCGCCGCCGATGTGGACGGTCGACCAGTGCGCCATACCGGTTCTCCCATGGTCCTTGATGCGAGAGTCTCGTCAGTCTCACTCGTCTATCAACATGGACCTCTGGATAGTCCCGTCATGATTGAACTGATGCGAGGCAAAGACATTCTAGCGACCACCATTCAGCATCCTGATCTCGAAGGACTCAGGCTGAATACCGTCTCACAACTGACGGACTTTGTGGTTTGTCTGGGGCAGCCTGTGCTAGGCTTTGAGCGAGCCGCCGAGATCGCCAATGAGATTCGGGCGACTCGTCCGGACCGGGTGGCACCGCTCGTAGTCCAACAGTATGCGGTGGAACAGTTCGGTGAGCTCCCACCAGATCCACGTGGCTGGGAGGCGGTTGACGTGTGCGTCATTTCCCCGGAGTGCGAAGTCACCGACAGACTCGGGGACCAGTTGAAGGCGTGGGTCCGCCAGGGCGGTCGACTGGTACTGGTCGGTGGGGCTGAGGTTCCATCCGCCGCCGCATCGGGGTTGAAGAGCTGGTTGCCCGTGAAGCGTGAGGGGGCGATGACCTTGCGCGACATGACATCGCTCAACACGCCGATCCCTGGAAGCGCGACATTGAGACTGCGGGATGCTAGCCTGTCAGCCACCCACTGGTCTGTGGAATCGGGAGCAGTCCTGGCCCACAGCCTGGACGGCCCGCTGGTCGTCCGAACGGGTGAGTCGCTGGGGACTGTGACGGCGATCGCAGTGAACATCAACGAGCTGCCATTCGTCAGGCACTCCAACGATCAGCAGCGTCTGGTTTGGGAATCCTTGCCCGACCTGTGTCGCTGGCTGGCCGGGCTTCCCTTGATCCCGAAATTTGAAGACGGGTCACAGCGCCTCCAGTCTGATCTGAACCCGACGGGGGTGACGGATTTGCAAACTCAATTGGTGAACACGGTCGACAGCTTTCCCGAAATCGTGCGTCCCAGCTACTGGGTCGTGCTGGGATCGGCATTGCTGTTCATGCTGATTGTGGGACCGCTGGACTACGTGCTGGTTCACCGCGTACTCATGCGGCCCCATTGGACCTGGGTCAGTCTCCCGGTCTGGATTGGCTTGGGGGGCGCTGTGGGACTGTCGGCGGCCTCACGGGCGGGGGGAGAACACGAGCTGATACGGCAACTGGATCTGGTCACCTGGGACGCGAGCCAGCAGTCTGTCCAACTCGATAGCTGGTTGTCGATTTATAGTCCCCAGCATCATCGCTATGAGGTGGCTTGCGAACCCGTGCGTGCGAATCCCACGGCTGCGGCGAACACTCAGCTCCGCTGGGCGGGTCGACCCGAAGCGGGTTTCCGTGGACTCTATCGCTCGACCGGGATCGAGGGCGGAGCCATCGTGGAGCAGTCGGCTTCGGGGAACTCGGTCCGCGAACTCCCCGTGCGCACCGGGGGAAGCGCTGTGATCGAGGCGAAATCGAACTGGGAGCAATCCCTGCCGCTGACCTTTGATCTGACGGATGCAGGGAATGGACACTTAAGAGGCACCTTTTCGCATCAGTGTGAAGGTGAACTGGTCGATTGGGTCTTGGGTTATGGCAGTTTTGCATACCTTCCCACACGAAATCAGGCGGGCGTGGAGAAACCGCTCATGGCGGGTGAGACGATTCGAGTCGATCAGATTCCCTCTCGCATTCTGTCGGACCATCTGGTTCGAATGGGGACGCGCTCCGTCATGCGCAGCGACCACAAGTCTTCGGATTATTTTCTGTCCCGAGAGTCATACGATCCGCTGGGGCGAGACTTGTTCACGGTGATACGCACCGCTTCGTTCCACCAATTGGCGGGGGGGATGGCCTACACGGGACTGACGAATTCGACGCTGCACACCGAAGACTTGAGCCGCTTGATCGATGCCAAACGAGCTGTGGTGTTTGGCCGCTGGAGGAACTCCGCGTACGGTGATGCAATGATCCCGGTCGAAGTGGCCGAAGGAGTTGTTGAACCACTGGCAGCCCTGTACACCGTCGACGGAAAACCAGTGTCGCCCCGGTATCGTGAGTGCTTTGTCCGCTGGGTCTTGCCGGTCAAGCAGCCCTCCGAGGTTCCTGCCATCCCTTAACGAATCACATGTGTGTGGCGTGTTCCCGTTGATTCTTCTGATCTGCATTTTCTGCGAGCGTTCCCCGTGATCGAGACCAAGAAACTCACCAAGCGTTACGGCGATCTGATCGCGGCCAATGAGATCACTATCAGCCTCAAGGAGGGGGACGTGTTTGGCTTCATCGGCCC
>JANOKO010000301.1:0-4817 GCA_031419335.1 Planctomycetota bacterium | reverse complement strand
CGAGTTCGAGGCTGTGACCGGCCCGACGATGTGTGGGTGGATTTGGTGTTCGCCGTTCATCTGGATGCCGCGCCAGTCGATGAACTGCTCGCCACCCGATCCTGCGCTCCACTGGGCGGCCATCCGCATGGTGTCGGTGTCGAAGATCATCCAGTGCCGCCCGCGCGAGACGCCGCCCGCGCCGGGGTCGAGGCGGACCGCGATCCCCTTATATGCCAAGTTCTTCGCCGCACCGGGGATCTCATACGTGTGCGTGAGTTGCGGCCCGTAGTCCATGGCCGACCACGGCTCGATGAGGCTCGGCTCGGGTCCGCGTGTGTCGCCCTGCGGCAGTCGGGCCAGGTAGCCCTCATCCACCGCCACAAACTGCGAGGGGTTGTGCGGTTGGAGGTAGGTCTCGCGGATGTAGTGAATCACGTCGTACTTCTGCGATGGCACCATCCACGTCTGCGGAGCCATCAGCCCGAACCCGCGCGTGAGCGTGTGGTACATCGCCAGCGGTTCGCTGCCGTTCTTAAATTTCCCTTCGGCGAACCGGAGCGAGTTCGGCAGCGAACCGGTCCGGTCCTTGGTCCCGTGACAGTTGGCACAAACTCGCTGGTAGATCGCCTCGCCGCGTTTGAGAGAGTCCCCGTTCCAACTCCGGATCAACCCGGCGTGATCGAGGTGCTGTTCGTACTCGGGGATCGTGAACGTGAGTAGCGATGGCGACGGTTGCAGCTCCTTGGCCCGCGCTGGTCCCTGCTCGCGAATGTCGATCAGGTAGCGTATCAGGTCGAGGAACTGCTGGCGGCTGGCGAGTTGGTTGACCTGTCCGGCGGGCATCAGCGAGAGGGGGTTGTCCTTCACCTCTTCGAGGTCGGCCTTGGTCCACGTGACCAGTTCCCCGAGACGCGACGCATCCCGCAGCACCAGCTTCTCCGGCGTCCGCTCGACGACGATCCCCGCCAGCGTCTTCCCCTCGGTGGTCACGACCGTGACCGACTCGAACCCCTTGCGGATCGCCTTCGAAGGAGTCAGGACCGACTCCACGATCGTCTCATCGGTGACATCTTTGTCAGGTCGTGCCAAATCAGGACCGAGCAACGAAGTGGCCTCACCATCGACCGAGTGACACTTTGAACAGGCCATCTGCTGCTGGTAGAAAACGATCGCACCACGGATAGCGTCGCCTTCCTGCCTGGCTTGAACGGCAAGCTGTGAGACGGGCACGCCTCGCAATTGGTCTTCGAGGGTCTGGGCGACCAAGGGAGAGACCAGAGAGAAACCAAACACCACCACCATCCAAACGCAGCATCGCCCCACGCGAACTGAACTCATCGTGATTCCCTGGAAGAACAGATATTGATCGTGATGGATATCGTGGTCGCTCCCTTGTCCGGAGCGGGCTGGTCCAAAGCATTTCGACCAGAACCCAAGAGCAGTCCTGCTGAGCCGCCAACCCAACAACACCATTGGACAGAATCCAAGAGGTCGATGACAGAGCATGTCAAAAAGCAGATTATCAATCTTCGATTGGTCGAAATAGGGATTGCGAGTCACTATTGTCACTCGACTCGCTCGGGAAGACTCCCCCGCCTTGGTTCTGCCAACTTGAAACACCATGCCTGCACATCGCCTCTCGACTGGATTGCCCCGACTCGACGAACTGCTCGGGGGAGGCGTACTGCCCGGCACGCTGACCGTGGTCCTCGGAGCGACCGGGATTGGCAAGACTCAGCTGGGGATTCACTTTGCCGATGCGGGGAGGAAGCAGGAAGGTGAGCGGGGGATCTTTTTCGACATGACCTCGCGTGGGGATTCGCAGAGCCATGCCGACTATGCTCAACGGATGTTCGATTGGGCGATCACCGAGCAGTCACCGGATATTCCGCTGTTGCTTCATGAGATCTGGGACCGGGCCAAGATCCGCCGTGACTCACTGCATGTGTTTCGCCAGACGGGCAAGCGGGTGACGATGTCGGACCTTGATGATGACCAGAAGATCGAGTGGAAATCGGAGCTGAATCGCAAGCTCGAACAGACCATCGCGTTCTTCTACGGCAACTTCGTCCAGGGCGTTCGCCGCTGCGTGATCGACGGCATGGAGCCCGCCGACCGGGCCAGCGACTCGTTCCAGTTCGAGCGGTTCGAATACATCTACCAGCAGATTCTTCGCAAGGAGGCCGAATGGGTGGCCCGCGATCTGTTCCGCGCTCACTACCGCGAGAACGCCGAAGTCATCGCGAAGCACGCCTACGACCACGCCGACATCGGCTGCCTGCTCCTCTGCACCACGCATGAGACGATGCTCGACGCACTGATCGAACGCCCGATCGAGAGCGGCGACGTGCTGAGCAACGCCAACACCATCATCCTGATGGGCAAGACCAAGACCGACGGCAAAATGGGGCGGGCCTTATACGTCGCCAAGCATCGCGGGAGCGCGTGCCGAGAAGAGATTGTGCCGTTCACGATCGATGCCAGCGGGCTGGTACTGGAGTAGATCCCGTAGCTCACGTCGCTCCGCGACTGAGATTTCGAATGCCAAGGAAGCCCTCGATTCACGGCCCACTCGTCAGCGGAATGCGAGTCGCGGAGCGACATCGCCTACGGACACAGCGGGGCACAACCGTTGTCTCACGTAGTGCCTCGAAACCCGTGGTTCGATCTCATTTTGAGTCTGGATGTTGGCGTGAACACGGCCCCTGAAACTGCTCTCACCTGAAGGACAACAGCTATGCACCAAGATCAAATCCGCTCAGCACCGTGTTGGACTCGGCAAACCTTGATCACTGCGATCCTGATCCTGGTTCCCTTCGTCGCGTCAAGCAGCGTTCGAGCCGAAGACGCTCCGATCAAGGAGCTGATCCTCCCCGGTGAGGCGTTCCTCGTCGAAGGTCGCCCCGCGTTTATCTTCCTCCCCCCCGAAGACAAACGCTCGAAACCCCAGCCGTGGATCATGTACGGACCCACCCTGCCCGGCTATCCCGACTCGCTCGAGAAATGGATGCACGAGCAGTTCCTGGCCGCCGGAGTCGCTATCGTCGGAATCGATGTCGGCGAGGGCTACGGCAGCCCCGATAGCCAAGCGAAGTTCTCGGCCCTCTATACCAAGATGACCGAGAAACGCGGATTCGCATTGAAGCCCTGCCTGCTCGGTCGCAGCCGGGGCGGCCTATGGGTCAGCAGCTGGGCTTGTGCGAATACGGACAAGGTCGCAGGCATCGCGGGGATCTACCCGGTGTTTGACTTCCGCACCTACCCCGGCCTCGACAAGGCGGCCCCCGCCTATGAGATGACGCCCGAGGCCCTCGAATCCCAACTGCTGTTGCACAACCCAATTGAAAAGGTCTCCGTCCTCGCCCAAGCCAAAATCCCCGCCCTCTTCATCCACGGGGACCAGGACTCCGTCGTCCCGCTCAAAGAAAACTCCGCCGAATTCCAAGCCCGCTACAAAGCCGCCGGCCAAGAGTCTCTGGTCCAACTCATCGTCGCCGAAGGCCAAGGCCACAACTTCTGGGAAGGCTTCTTCCGCTGTCAGCCACTGATCGACTTTGCGATCGAGAAAGCCAAGCTCGGTGCGAAACCGTAGTGCCTCGTCACGGCGAAGAAGATGTGTAGCAGAATTCGTAAGAATTCTTGCCTCTCGTCCCAAACTCTGCTTGGGACGAGAGGAAAAAACTCTGTAACCGCGTTTGAAGAATCCCTCATGTAGATGTAGCCGCTCCCGCGACCGCCTGTATGCGAACGGCGACACTCTTTGAGGTACGATCCCATCATGGCCACTGCCGCACCATCGCCGAACTGCCCTCGCTGTGGGGCTCCTGTGAATCCTGCTCTCGCGGGCGGGTCGTGCCCGGCTTGTCTGCTGCGAGCGGTCGCTCTCGGGACAGCTGCGGATTCACTGCCGGCGATGCCTTGGGTGCCGCCGTCGGTGGCTGAGTTGGCCTCAGCGTTTCCTCAGTTGGAGATCGTGGAGCTAATCGGCCACGGCGGGATGGGGGCGGTTTACAAGGCTCGGCAGAAGTCGCTGGGGCGGTGGGTGGCGCTCAAAATCCTGGCTCCGCAGCACGCGAGCAAGGCCGACTTCGCGGAGCGGTTTTCGCGAGAGGCCCAGTTCCTGGCCGAGGTCAACCACCCGCACATTGTGACGGTCCACGACTTCGGTCAGGCCGGGGAGTTTTACTTCCTGCTGATGGAATACGTCGACGGCGTCAGCTTGCGGCAGGCGATGATCGCGGGGCGGCTCTCCCCGGAACAGGCTCTGGCCATTGTGCCGCCGATCTGCGAGGCGCTCCAGTTCGCGCATGAACGCGGCATCGTCCACCGCGACATCAAGCCGGAGAATCTGCTGCTCGATAAGGAGGGACGGATCAAGATCGCCGACTTCGGCATCGCGAGGATGATGCGGGTGGCTGACGCGCCAAGCCCCTCTCCTGAGGGGAGAGGGGAGCCAGAAAGTAGGATGGGCAATCCTGCCCGTCCCACTCCGGCAGGCAGCGTCGACGAGTCACAAGAAGACGCCGAGCGACGGAAAGCCCACCCCTCACGCAAAGGCCGAGAGGAGCCGGTCGACCTCACCCAAGAATCCGTCCTCGGCACTCCGCGTTACATGGCCCCCGAGCAACGCGACCGACCCGCCAGCGTCGACCACCGGGCCGACATCTACTCCCTCGGCGTGGTCCTCTACGAGATGCTGACCGGCGAACTCCCCGGTCCCAGTTGGCAACCACCCTCCCGCCATTCCGCAGCTGATGTCCGGCTCGACCAGATCGTGCAGCGAGCCTTGGAGCAGAACCCGGACCTGCGATACCAGTCGGCAACGGAGTTGCGGA
>JANOKO010000300.1:0-6150 GCA_031419335.1 Planctomycetota bacterium | reverse complement strand
CTGGCATGGACTGAACTCCACTCAAACCTTCGCGCGGGCGCGAGAACCTGACCGACCATCCCCGGCAGTTGAGATTGACCGCCGAACTATACAGCTCACTGTATCAAACTTCTCACCGGTTGCATCTCTGGTGTGTGATTGAGTTTCGGCAGGGGTGGCATCCTACTCGACGATGAAAACTCGATCAGTCCCCCGACTGCCAGCATCACGTGATGTGCATGGTTCGGGGCCGCTGACTCGTGTGCGCTGTCGAGGGTTCTTTGTGGTGGCAAAGCTGCTCACCTGAGTTCTGGATAAGCACTCCGATTTTGACCACGAAACACACGAAACACACGAAATGTCAAAAGGACTCTGGCCAATTCACCAGGACTTCCAGCGGAACGAATGCTGACGGTTGCCGAATTCTCGAAAGGCTTGCCAAGGAATCCTCCTCTTTTCGTGTATTTTGTGCCTTTCGTGGTTCGATTCGAGTGTGATGGGGCTGTGTTCCTAAACCAAACTCAGGTTGCTCGGAAGGGTTAGGTTCCTACTGAGCCGCAAGCCAGGTGGGGCATCGAGCGGTTCTTCCCGACGTGGCTCACCCCATCCACCGATGACGAGACCACGTCCGTGGTAACTGGCGACTGCAGGATGCACATCACCGATCAATAACACTCTGCTCTGAAGCCGACAGCATTTTCCAAGTACGTGTGCCCAGAGGTGTACAAAGTCGCCGGACTCTCCCAGTCCGGTGTTTGGCGATCGCCCGTCGCGCAGACGTTCGAAAAACTCTGTGACCCCTGGATACCGTTTCGCGCTGAGTCCTTGTCCCGCCTCGCGGCGCTGAACCACCGGACTCGGAGAGTCCGGCGACTTTATCGGCTTCAGGCGGAGTGGGGAATAAAACGATCGCTGAACCCATCCAGGCACAACCAGCCGGACTGGGTGATTC
Source organism: Planctomycetota bacterium (assembly GCA_031419335.1). Classification (GTDB taxonomy): domain Bacteria; phylum Planctomycetota; class Planctomycetia; order Planctomycetales; family Planctomycetaceae; genus TH-plancto1. Next base: position 5,219 of record JANOKO010000300.1, on the reverse strand, counting down.
CCCACTCCAGGTGCTGGCCCCCCACAGCTTGCATCATCTACTTCGGTTTGGACAGCTTCAGGTCGAAATCGGTATCTTCGTTCTCCTTGGCTTTCAGATCGATTTTGATCTCAGACTTCGCGTTGAATTCATCCGGGAGGTATTGTTCAGACACGGGATCAGAGGCTGTTGCGGATGCCGCAGCGGCTTTGGGGGTGGGCTGGGCATCACTGCCTGCGGGCGGAGGGGCTGACTTCGGATCTGCCATGCGAAATCCCATGATTCGCACGGTATTGGTGCCAATCCAAGGGCCATCTTTGGCAGAAATCGTGTAGCTACCTCCGACGATCTCCGTGGCCGCAGCTGGTCCTCCTTCTGAAGAAAACGTGATGGCCCCGTCATCCAATGGCACGCCATCCACGGTCACTTGACCCGTCACAGATGTTTGCTTGTTCTCGTCGCTCCCACAACCCACCAAGAATAGAACGCTCAGCACCAACATCGGGGTGCGAATGGCAGTTAAAACAGACATGGCGGCCTCAATCATGTTTAGGGAAGACAGCGTGCCCTTGGGAACCCAGGGCAGAAGCAACAAAAACAAAAACGCCCGCAGGCCGACTCCGAGTTGGAGTCGGCCTGCAAGGTCAATTCCATTCAACGATTCACTGAGAGGGAACTCCACTCGAGTTCGCCGGACCGGCTTAGAATTCGCCTGTCACTTCGCCCCCCGCACGAGAGCCAAGACTCCCCCACACGCCATACGGACTGGCCCCAGTGGTCACCGGAGCTGCGGACAAGTCGCCGGTATCGATGCTATTCGAAATGAACCGGACAGCTCCGTCTCCCAGAAGAACTTGCACCCCGCCGGTATGGTAACTACTGGCGGAGTAAACCCCGTCTCCGCCGAATGTCCCGACCCCACCCACGGCGCACGATGGCCCGTTCGGCGGCATCACAAAGCAAACATAGTTTCTGCCCGTGTTTCCTGCGGCCCAAAAGCTCCCCATCCCATCCGAGAAGCTGACACCCGCATTGTACGTCAGCCCGGTGGCAGTCGCGCGGCAGACAGCGGGACTGGTACCCACCCCGCCAATGCCTTCGGCGCAGTAGCCACGGGTCGTGCGAATCCCGTTATTCTGCAATCCGTAGCTCTTTTCCGCGATGAATGCCGTATTGCTGAGTCCATCCAGCACATGGCTGAATCGATAGGTCTTTTGGAAAGTGAAACAACCTCGGACATCCACGGGGGCGCGAGACGGCCAGGCCATACTGGCACGGGTTTCATCTCCGATATTTAATCCGTAGCACCGCACCCCGCCTCCACCGCCGAAACTCGTCGCTGAAGCCAAGTCGGGATTCGAAGGACAGGTGTAGACTGTCACGTTGCTGGGAGGGTGAGGGAACGTCGTCAGGTAGGGATACCCCCCCTGACCGGGAGCGGAGATGATCTTGTTCCAAGCTGGACCCTGATCAAGGAACGGCAATAGCATGGCAAAGCCGCTGAGCAGGTCCCCATTGTGGGATGAGAACGTTGTCAACGCGGGGATTTGCCCCGTACCACCCGATCCGGGTGGCAGATACTTGTACGTCTCTTCATAGTTGTGCAGTGCCAATCCCAACTGCTTGAGATGATTTTTACACTGCGTACGCCGAGCGGATTCTCGGGCTTGTTGCACAGCGGGCAACAGCAGGGCGATCAGAACAGCGATGATGGCAATGACCACCAGCAATTCGATCAAGGTGAAACCACGTCGACGATTCATGAATCACTCCTCAAAACGAGAACATAGAACTGACTGTGACACTCCCATTGGCCACTCACTGAGTCTCCAGCCAAGCATCACGGCCAGATAAGCAAAATCGTATATGAGCGAAATGACTCAGGTCAACCGATTTCGCACACTTTCGTTAAATTTCTTTGGCGCTTGCGAGCCGAGGGACTGGAATCCAAGAGGGGAGCACGCGTGCTTCAATGACGGATGCGAGCGTGCTAGAGCGGTTTCAGATCCGGTCATTTCACATTGAGTTCCCAGCCCCAAACCGCCTCTCCAGGGCACAACTCCGACGCCCCGATGGGGCTGGACTCGATAGCTCAGGGCGAGTGATCCGACGAAGTCGGGGAACGCCGCCCTGGGTCAAGAGGCCACACTTCTTTCGACCCAAGCCCTGAAAGGGAGGCACCATTGGGGCGGCTCGGGGTCGCGCCCTTTCAGGGCTGGGGGCAGCTCTGTGGTGTTCGCGGACCCAGGGCTGCGCGGCACGACTGGCGTCGTTCTGCTCCGCCCTGGGCTATCGAGTGAGGCCCCTTCGGGGCGAAGAGGTGGCAGTTTTTGCGGCAGGGAATGTGTAAAGACCCAGAGTAGAACGGCTCCAAGCCGAGTCCGATTCGGAATCTAACACCGTGGAGGACTACACGCTGTCAGAGGGGAGATCCGCAGAGCCTCGGGTTGGAGGCTGGTGGAGTCGCGGGCTGGTGCCTGGTACGGCGATGTCGGTAGGATGCGCGCGGTCTCCGTTGGTAGACTTGTGTTGCGACTTGACCTCAGCACGATGAAAAGGAGATCGACGTGTCGAAGACTTGGTACTACGAAGTCATGGGATCGGAGCTCGGCCCGATCAGTTCTTCCGATTTGATTGATAAAGCCAAACGCGGGCAGATCCAGCCCGACACACGGGTCCGGTCCGGTCCCGAGGGGAAGTGGCAGTTCGCTGAGCGAGTCAAAGGTCTGTTCCCAGCCCCGCCCGTGCCCCCGCCGCCGAAGCCAATGGTCGTCGCAAGCCCGCCACCACCCGCTGAAAGTCCAGATATCATTCGACTCGCGGGAAGTCGGAACTCCGCAGACGCAGACGATGCCACCTACCATTTCAGTGGAGAGTCCGCCCAACACACCGCCGGTTCCTCCGCCCAGAGCGAGTCGCAAGTGTTCGAGTTCTTCGAATTCATCGGGTTCCGTCAAGCCATTTCGTCCAAGCTGTATGACGTGCTGATGGTCTATGTTCACGATCATCATTTGAGTGTGACCCAAGTTACCCGCCGGGCGTTGGCAGAGTTTCTGGGCCGAAAAGACTTGGCCGAGGACGCACCCAGCGGAGTACCTGCGGAATCACCGCCCGCAGTCACATCAGCAGGGTAGGGAGATGGGGGTAGCGGTTCATCCGACTTTATCAGGTTCAGCCGACGGGTGGCCCGGACGCTGCTTTGAGCGTCTGGATCGCAAAACGACAGGAGGACTGACAGAGGAGCGTCGGCAGAGAGAATCAAGCTTCATCTCAGCCCTCTTGCACCTGCGTCATCCAGACATCCAAAGCAATGTCCGGGCGACTCCGCTTTGCTTCTCCCACCGCTGGGGTCCGAATGCACCTCTTCATTTCTTGCGGGACACCATCCACACCACGGCACACAGCAGTGTCAGCGAGATGACCGCGGTATTCCGGAAATTCCAGAAGGCCCTCGCGTCCGGCTTCTGATTCTCCTTCGCGAGTGGAGCAGGCTCGCTCGGAGGCTCCGCAGGTTGGTCTTCCTCTCCTCGGGAGATCGGTGACACATAGACTTCGGGTGCGGTCGGAACAGACTGAACTTCGGCCACCACAGCGTCCGACACAGCGTCCGCGACGGCGTCCACGGGAGCTGTCGCTTCGGCGGGGGCATTTGCGGCCACTGGTGTGGGGGGCGGGGGGAAGGAGAACGTGGACTTCCACCGCTGGAAGTTGTCCAGCCCCTTGGCCAGTTGCAGCGAGAAGTCCAAAGACTGCTTCCCTGTCAGGAAGGGATCCTCCGGACCCTGATTGCGAAACCAGTCGGCCTCGGTGAACGATGCGTATGCACCCAGGAACGGCGGATCGTTGCGACGGGCGAACATGATGGGAGCCGTCGGGGATTGAGCAGTCATGTGACAGGAACTGCATGAGGACAGGGGGTTGTCGACCGGGCCGTTCACGCGCCCACGCCGCCCCAGTTCCGGACGCGCGGTGGTCTGGAGGAGTGACGCCGCGATCGGGTTCAGCCAGCCCTCGTCCATTGTGCCTCCGCTGGCGGTCAAGTCCGGGTCGTTGCCCCAACTCAATCCCACGGGCAGCATGCGGTCCCAAGGGGTGTCCCCTGGCTGCTCCAGACTCTTGTCATAAACGAATGTGCCAAACACCCAGCCGGTCGTGCTATCGGCCCGTTTGTCTCGGACACCAATATCAATCTGCAATAGTCGCATCGTGAGTGGAGTGGGAGATCGCGAACTGCTGATCGTCTGTTGCGGAGGCGGTCCGACTTGATGGATCATCGCTTCCCATTCGACCGAGTCTTCCAGGAAAGGGACATCCGCTTTCGTGGCGTGCGTGAACAGCAACTTGATCGAAACGGTGCCTTCCGGGAATCGCGGCGGTGCGGCCATCGGAGCGGCGGGGTCGGCCCACGTCTGGCCGAAGACGTACCCGCCATATTTGTTGTACAGCCCCACCGCCCAGTTCTGGACCTTGCGAGCCTGTTGATCGTGGAGAAATCCGATCGGAGCGGGGCGCTCGGAAGTGAGTCCATGGATCGGCTCCCGCCCCTGGGTATCGAAGTGCATCCAGGGAGCATGGAACCACGACTCCGCAACGGGTGACGCCATGGGAAATCTGTCGGGATCCCAGAGGTGCCGGTTATGGGCATAAGCATACTCCAGAATCGCCTGCATGTACTGCGATGCTTGAACCGGATCCTTGAAGTCGAACGCCAGCCAGGGCAGTGTCAAGTCTTCGGGAGGTTCCACGGTTGGATAGTCTTGGTTGGCGTGGAACACAGGTCCCGTCCAACCAGTCGGCGGTTTGAATCGCGAGGAGGTGTCATATTGCTTTTGCGCCTCGTCCTCGAAGGGCCCCGCCTGGATGACGCGGCACGCCAAAACCGCAATTGCCATGAGCGAACAGAGACGGACTCGCATGATTGAAATCCTCCACACAGGGACAGATGACCTGGCACAGGAATGGTGCTCAGAGCTTGCCGATCCTCAATCGCTGACTTTACCCCGGGGGAGTCGTCAGCCAATGACCTCTGGAGGTCATTCTGCCAAATTCGGTTCACAATCTATTGGGGAACCATATCGAACATGGTGAGCCTGGTGGCAGTGCTGTGAACACGATCGAAGCCACAGGGGTGGCCTGAATGTCGGGGGTTTATGCGGAAAAGGAGGGGGGGCGGGGGGCGACCCGGTTTTTTTTGCGGACACGGGGCCCCCCCCAATTAGGGGGAAAAGCCGACCAAAAGC
>JANOKO010000299.1:0-1786 GCA_031419335.1 Planctomycetota bacterium | reverse complement strand
GTGTTGCCCCTCGTGAAGAAGGCTGACGTGGCGGTATCGCCTCGACATGCACAACAGCGTCGGACGCGGCGAGTCATTCGTTGCCCGGTTTCGGAATCTGGGCGGAACAGACTTGAGGTCTCGGCCCACAGTCGGCCCACTGTCCACGCGGGTTAACCGATCGAGACCTCAAGACCAAGGACATGTCGTATGCCACTCAACGTCACCAAAGAACTCGCCACGCTGCAGAAGCTCAGCGTCGGCGATCTCCGGGAACGCTATACCCAGCTGTTTCAGGAGACGACCCAGGCCCGGAATCGACCGTGGTTGATCAAGCGAATCATTTGGCGGATGCAGTCGCTCGAACAGGGCGGGCTCACGGAGAGGGCGCTGCTGCGGGCCAAGGAACTCGCGGCCACATCCGACCTGCGAGTGACCGCTCCCAAGGCACGCGGCACGACCGAAGGCTCAACCACGCGGACCATCGAATGCAATGTGGCCCCGACCCGCACGCCGCTCCCCGGCATGATGCTCACCCGCCGCTACAAAGGCCAGCTGATCCAAGTCCGCGTCCTATCCGAAGGGTTTGATTACCTCGGTGAGCGGTATCGCTCACTCAGCGCGATCGCCAAACAGATCACCGGTTCCCACTGTAGTGGGAATCGATTCTTCCAACTCACTTCCTCCACTGGAGACGAATGATGCCTCGCAAGAATGTTTCTGTCGCCACCAAGAACCCCGTCGTCCGGTGTGCCATCTACACCCGCAAGAGCACCGAGGAGGGCCTGGAGCAGGAGTTCAACTCCCTCGATGCCCAGCGAGAATCGGGTGAAGCCTACATCACCGCCCAGCGTCACGAAGGCTGGCAGCTCGTCCCGGATCGCTATGACGATGGCGGGTTTACCGGCGGCAACATGGACCGACCGGCACTCAAACGCCTGATGGCCGACATCGCCGCCGGTAAAGTCGACTGCGTGATCGTTTACAAGGTCGATCGCCTCAGCCGCTCCCTGCTCGACTTCGCCAAGATGATGGAAGTGTTCGACCAGCACCAGGTCTCGTTCGTCTCGGTGACCCAGCAGTTCAACACCGCCAGCTCGATGGGGCGACTGGTGCTCAACGTCCTGCTCTCGTTCGCCCAGTTCGAGCGCGAGATGATCAGCGAACGCATCCGCGACAAGATCGCCGCCACCCGCCGCAAAGGGAAATGGTCCGGCGGCATGCCGCTCCTCGGCTACACGGTCGAGAACACCAAGCTGGTGGTCGACGAGTCCGAAGCCGCTCAGGTCCGGCAGATCTTCGATCTCTATCTGGAGTATCAGGCTCTGCTTCCCACGGTGAAGGAACTCAACCGGCGGGGTTGGACCACCAAACACTGGGTGACCAAGAAGGGCCAGTCCAAAGGCGGGCGATTGTTCACGAAGAACAACCTCTACGCCCTCCTGACCAACGTCACGTACCTCGGCCAGATCAAATACAAGGACGAGGTCCACACGGGGGAACACACCGCGATCGTGACCCAGGACCAGTTCGACCGCGTGCAGCAGATGCTCCTGCGTAACGGCCACTCCGGAGGCCGAGCCGTCCGCAACAAACACGGTGCCTTACTCAAAGGTCTGCTCCGCTGCGGGAGTTGCCAATGCGCGATGTCCCATACTTATACCTGCAAAGGGACGCGCCGCTACCGGTACTACCTGTGCGGCCATGCACAAAGAAACGGACGCGACCAGTGCCCAGCCCCGTCGGTCCCCGCTGCTGAGATCGAACGGTTCGTCGTTGACCAGATCCACCAGATTGGCACCGATCC
>JANOKO010000298.1:0-2874 GCA_031419335.1 Planctomycetota bacterium | reverse complement strand
TTTCATCGAGACAGTTCGCATGGAACCCTCCGCTTCCGCTCACCCAACACGGGCTTGAGACAATCATCAACTCTCGTTGCAGGCAGCACAGCCCGTTGAACTTGCCACCACAATTACCCAGCTCGGGGCCGTTGTCAATGGGTTGTGAGGGTCTTGCAGTCTGAGCAGACCAGCCAAGGCCGGATTGTATCGAGTGTAACGGCCCCCACACCTGAAACTCGATCCAAATCATCAACACTCGTAAATGGCCCCCGGGCCTTCTGATCTGACACGATCCGACGGGCCAGGATCTCACCGATTCCCGGCAGTTGCATCCACTCGACCCAGGTGGCGCGATTGATGTCGACTTTGAAGTCGTACTGCCGGGCCGGAAGTCGTTCGATGTCGACGAGGTTCTCACCCCGCGCCCGCCATCGTGCCCAATGGATAGCGATCCCCGTGAACACCAGTACCGCCAACACGATCAAAACCCGCTGGTCGCGGTCGCTCCAATCCAGCCACGGCTTCTGCTGGGGTGGAGCGTCTGAGTTGGGGGTTGGCGGGCTGGGTTGCGGTGTGGACATTTCAACCTTGAAGGAGGCAACGCGAATCGGTCAATCATTCTATTGAATCAAAACCCGCGGGACTTCACCATCACGCGTAGACATCCGCGCGTTCCGCGCGTGTGAATTCTCATCGAGTGCGGGAAGCACCGCATGACCCTTCATCCAAATATTGTCCGCGGTTGACCGCCACGAAATGCAATCGGCATGAATGCGTGAGACCCCCTGAGCCGAATCAACTCGACCTCCGCCTTCAAATACCCTCAACTGTTACAACCGGTAAAGTCGATACAGTTTGACATGCGCGGTCCCTTCCTCTCTGCCGGCACAGCCTGATCTTGCCGCATCTGACGAATTGTCAACACCTTGCGGACATCTCTTTTCAAAGTTGCCGCACTGCTGGGATGCCTGATCGGGGGACGATCTTGGTGCATGGCTGAGGATGTCTCGATGGCTCAGCAGGCCACAGCGCCTCTCGCAGCCGACCCCGAGACCATTTTCCGAGGCCAATCGGATGGTCTTCCCACCGCCTGGACAAGTGACGGCCAGACGCCTTACATCCAGCAATTCGGGACAGGGTATCGCTTTGGAGACGGTGTTGGATTCCAGAATGGGTACACCGATTCGGAATGGATGATCCCGATTCGAGGGGATGCTGAGTTCGACAATTTCTTTGCCGACCTGCACTTCCTCGTACGAGACGACAACAAACTCGGAGGGAATGCGACTCTGGCGTACCGTCGCTACAACCTGGAATGGAACCGAATCTTCGGCGCTGCGGTCTTTTGGGATGGGATGCAAACCCCGCTCGGTAATCAGCTACAACAGATGGGATTGGGAGTCGAAACACTCGGGCAGTTTGTCGATGCACGAGCCAACGTGTACCTGCCCGATGCGTTTGAGCTGCGCGGGGCACTCCCCAATTTGTTCCAAGGAAACAGCTTGATCGTGAATCGGGCCGAGGTGGCGATGACTGGTGTCGACGCTGAAGTCGGCGTCAACCTTCCGGAAATCTTGAATATGCGAACCCGCGTACTCGGTGGCGGTTACTTCTTTGATGGGCATGGCACGCAGAATACATCCGGTTGGAAAGCCCGGGTCGAGACCGAATTCAACCGCAATGTGTGGGTCGATTACTCCGTGCAGGAAGATAAGCTGTTCGGTCGAACCTGGAATGTGGGCGTCACCATTCGATTCGCCCATCGGTTCCTGAGTCATCCGGCCTCTCCCGCCAGTATGGATCACAAATTCTTCCGTGGGGAGGGAGTCGATGCCACCCGCGATCTGTCGGACCGACTCAGCGATCCGATCAGGCGGCTGCAAAGTGTGGTTTTGACGCGGGATGATGGTGTGGTCGCCACGGATGCCGGAGGTATTCCCCTGGGATTCATCCATGCCGCCAACGGCTTCGCAGGAACAGGGACATTCGAAAATCCCTACGGCACGCTGGCGAATGCCCTCGCCGATGGAGCTGCCGGAACCAGCATCATTTATACCCCGTTCGGAGGCAATTATGTCGAAAATGTCTCGCTGATCGCCGGATCGAGGTTGCTTTCCAACGGTCCCGTACAGGTCGTCTCCACACAGTTTGGGGACCAGCAATTGCCGTTTTCCGGATCAAGCACCGACCTCGCGGCACTTCCCACAATCACCGGCAACGTAGCGATGGCGAACACTTCACGGTTCTCCGGGTTCGATGTCACAGGCGGTCTGACTGCAGCAGGGGTCACTGGGTTTACGGTGGACAACAGTGTGATCACCAACCCGGCAGGCGATGCGGTCAGCGTGACCGGAGCCACCGCCTCGACTCTCACCAATCTGCATGTCTCGTCCGGCGCTGGGCGCGGTGTATTCCTCAACAACAGCGCTGCAACGGTGACCGATTTGAAGGTGAATTCCGCAGCCACCAACGGGCTCGAGGTTGAGACGGGGGCGACCACACGGATCGTCACCCTCAACAACTTGAACGTCGAATCCGTAGGGCAGCACGGGGTGGATCTGAATGTGGGCGGAGTCGGGGCGCTGTCCTATACGCAGTCGGGGATTATCGACGTGAAGTCCACGGGGAATGCGTTTGACGCCGCGCTTCTGGCGGGCTCGACGGGGAACATGAATCTCACGCTCGGCACGATGACGCTCGCCTCAGCTGCGGGGGCTGGAGTGAACCTCGACGGCACAGCCGGAACGGGTCGGCTCAACCTCGTGAATCTGACCAGTGGCACAATCTCCACCTCAGCGACGGGCGGATTCCTGGCGAACAAGATCACGTTCGACAGCAACCTGACATCCGCTGGGAATCAGCAGGTGATCATCGGATTGCTGAACATCGGCG
>JANOKO010000297.1:0-3747 GCA_031419335.1 Planctomycetota bacterium | reverse complement strand
AGGATCCGACGCACACGTTCGGGTTGGGGATCGTGTTGCAAAGCTGACCGGACGCGCAATCCGCGTTGTCGTCGCACGCGCACGTGTTGTTCGCCGGATCGCAGAAGTCGCTCGCGCAGACGACGTCGCCGGTGCACGGCTCGCCGATCTCCTTCAGGCAGACGTCGTTGCAGCCGTCACCGTTGATCGTGTCGCCGTCGTCGCAGCCCTCGTTTCCGTTGGTGGTGCCATCGCCGCAAACGCCGCAGCTCCCACAAAACGACTCAACCCCACCGGCCACGAACGACCAATCTTCAACCCCATCGACCGAGTGAGACGGTCTGTCGCCCAGCCGCCCGCGAGCATTCCGAACCAACCGACCCACAAAGGGACCGAGGCCATGTATCCGCGTTCCTCGAATGGAACATGATGGACATCGCGCAGGTAACGCGGCAGCCATGTCACCAGAAATGCCCAGCCGATGTTCGTTCCCAATTGCGAAACACTCAAGTTCCACAAGCTGGGGCTGGTCAGGATCGCTTGCCACGGGAACGCAGACTTCGCTGTCGTGGGAGTCACCCCCGAGCCGCCTGAGATCAGATCGCATTCGTCGCGATTGGCCCACGGATGATTCTGGGGCCGGTCACGGATCACGAAGCACCAAACCGCAGCGGCGATGAGGCCCAGACTCCCCAGCATAATGACCACGGGACGCCAACCATCCGCGTAGACCTTCCGCACTCCGGCGGGACAGGCGGCCTCCAGAATCAATCGGTTCAATCGCACCCGCTGGGCCTCCGTGAGTTCCCCCGTGTGGCTCCACAGCCGCTTGGCCTCCTTCTCAATCGGAAGGGAGGTGGCCTCACCCAGCGTTAACACGGGTGGTCCTGTGAGGACAGAGTTGAGTTCCCGCACCAGTCGAGTCGTGGACTCTGGGGTCAGAACGGGCCCGTCAACTTGGGGTTTGTCTCCGAACTTCCCGGGTGGGGCTGCGCTCGTGTTCGAGGCCGCAGTGAGGGAAGCGGGTGGAACCTCCTGATTCGGCAACAGCTTACGAAACTTCGCAACTGCGGACTGGCGAGCACGGACCTCGTCGGTTGCTTTATCGAGCGGGACCAGGCTGAGTTCGAGTTGCTCGGCCAGATAAGCCGCGTTAAGCAAATCGCCAGGCCCTAGCAAGGAACTCTCCGGGGATCGTGCGGGAACCAGCGCCACAATGAGCAGCGAGACCATGATCGGGGCGAGTGCTCCCCCGACTCGACCGCCCAGCGCGATCACGCTGCTCACCAGCGCCCGCACACTGAAGGGAGCCCAGCGTCCCACCACGACGGCACACGTCGGATAGGCTCCCGCCTGTCCCAAACCGACCGCCGCCCGGACCACCAACAGCCCCACCACCCCCCCCACAAAGCCCATCGAAACCGTGAACCCCGACCAGACCAAAATATAGATGGTCAGCATCCGCCGTGAACCAAACCAGTCTGTCAACCTGCCCGACGGAACCTGAGCCAGCGCATACGTCAGAAAGAACGCAGTCTGGCACCAGGCGATGTTGTCCTCACTGAGATGAAGATCTTCTGCGATGTACTGCTGGGCATAGGTCAGAATAAACCGGTGCAGATACAACAGCACAGCCACCAGAAACGCTGTCCCCAAGACTAGGAACCGAATCCCTGTCGGGCGTGCCGGGGACACATCGTCCGCAGGACACAGAACCTCTGATTCGGACATCACCGACTCCCGGAAGGGGGACTGAAGGAGGAATTCACATCGTGAAGAGTTCGTCCCCGAAAGGGAAGCCGCCCCGGTCCGTGTCTCGTGGTGTGTGTGTAACTTGGACTCTGGCAGGTCTGTCTCACACAAAGGCACGAAGGCACAAAGTGAAGTTCTGCGATCATCCGATGGTGCCCATCGATCCCCACTTCGCGCCTCCGCGTAAGGCACTCTGAATTCCGGATTCGACTCATGCAGCCGCCTCGTCGGCAAAAGGTCGACCAGCAATCCAACGGTGAATGTCGTGAGCTGCCTAATTTCGGGACGTACGCACGTCGCAGGCCGAACAGACAGTTCGAAGCTTGACTCCTCCAAAAGTTACTTCAATGGCCAGTGTCACTTCAGTGGTCGAATGACTTTCGCCGGAGAATTCTCCCCAGCCAGGAGGTCGTCGAACGCGACGCATCTCCGGAGTTGTCAACCGCACTGTCGAGTGGGATACCACACCAGGAACTTGCGCAGTGGCAACTCAATCGAATGATGAGCTCAATGGAAAGTCGAAGTGAACCGACAGGACGGGAACCCCAGCCAGGCCGGTAAGTGCCTGTTTTCCCATGGACAGCACTGACGTTCTGCTGCTGTCACGCCGATTGCGAAAAGCGGGATCGCTGATTTTCCCGATTTCCATTCCCGGCCACGACTTGACGCCGTTTTCTGCCGATACTAAAAGAATAGGGTCCGCGTTCAGGAGATCAGAGTGGGGAGTTCCACATCTGGGTCGCCTGCCACACGTTACAGAGGGAAGGAAAACAATCGAAACGCACAGGGTGAACGAGCAGATCCGAATCGCTCAGGTTCGGGTTGTCAATCATTTGGGGGAAATGGTGGGGGTCGTACCGACCGTGGACGCACTTCGTCTGGCGTATGATGCCGGGATGGATCTGGTCGAGGTCGCGCCGACTGAGCGCCCCCCAGTCTGTCGAATCATGGACTACGGCAAGTTCAAGTACGAACAGAAACGCAAGCTGCACAAGAACAACAAGGTGCATCAGGTCGAACTCAAAGAGATTCGCCTGCGGCCCAAAATCGGTGATCACGACATCGATTTCAAGACCAAGCACGCCCGCGAATTCCTGACGGAGAAGGACAAAGTCAAACTGACTGTTGTGTTCCGGGGACGGGAAAATGCGCACCAAGACTTGGGTCGAGATGTGCTGATGGGGATGATCGCCAAACTGGAGGACATCGCCAAGATTGAGAAGGCACCTTCCATGGAAGGGCGTGCGATTACTGCCGTCCTGGCTCCGAAATAGGTGGTTGGCTCCCACTGGGAAGACCTGAAATGGATCGGGTCGATGGCCGAGAGCCATTGACCCGATTTTCTTTCAGGCGGGATGCGTGGGTGATGTTACCAAGAGCCCCGTGCAGGAGTTCACGTGTCCGTTGATGCCCCTGCCCCTGCCGAGGAATGGACGGTGCGCCGCGTCTTGGAATGGACGATTGGGCACCTCAAAAAACATGGGAGTGACTCCGCGCGGTTAGATGCCGAAGTCCTTCTCGCTCACGCTCGTGGCTGTTCTCGGATTCAGCTCTATACCGCTTACGACGAGGTCTTGCCCGAGGCGGTCCGCCACAAGATGCGAGACTTGGTCAAGCGGCGCGTCAATGCCGAACCCGTCGCGTATCTCGTGGGACATAAGGAGTTCTACAGTCTGGCCTTTGAGGTCACACGCGATGTCTTGATTCCACGGCCAGAAACTGAATTGCTGGTGATGGAAGCTCTTCGACTGGGTAAAGAGTTCCCTTCTCTCTCGGTATTGGAACTGGGAGTTGGCAGCGGATGTGTGGCCGTCTCGATCGCTGTGAACCACAAGTCGGCCCGCGTCGTCGGCGTCGAAATCCATCCACCCACCTTGCAGATCGCCCAGCGGAATGTCGAGCGGCACAAAGTCGAAGGGCGTATCGAGCTGAGACACGGCGACCTGTTTGAACCACTCCGCACGGGGGAGCAGTTTGACCTTTTGGTCAGCAATCCTCCCTACATCCCGACCGCAG
>JANOKO010000296.1:0-6703 GCA_031419335.1 Planctomycetota bacterium | reverse complement strand
AAACGCGACCTGCTCGATGTCCTGACCACCGCCCTCGAAGCCCAAAACCACCACACACCAGGCCCATCGCTGCTGCCCGCCTCGTGACCGGTCATGCGGTCGGGGTGTGAATGATTACGGGGAATTCAGTAGGAATTTGTGACCACGAGCAGTATTTCAGCAATGTCTGGTCCACAAACTCCCGATACGAACGTCTCGTCAAATATACGATTCCGGCCAGCGAAAGAAGAGCTGCCATGAAGGATATTGAAAGGATGAACATCACGGAAGCGTCACTGTTTGGCGGTGATGACGCTACGGCCAGAACACTCTTTCGACGAGCGGTCGACCGTCAAGACGATCAGTAGGGCGCGAGAGATCAGCGAGTCCCCTCGCGGCCCCCTCACCCCAGCCCTCTCCCCCGCAGTGACGCGGATTCACAGGGCCGAGTCGCTAGCGGGGGAGAGGGAGCAAGAGACGCGGGACCAGTGAGGGCACCCCCAGCGGCCTCCGATCTCTGCCCCCTCTCCCCCACAATCGATGTTGCTTTCGGGGTGGACTCCGCTGTGGGGGAGAGGGACGGGGTGAGGGGGAATTCCCTGTCCCCGCTTCCCTATTCCTTCGATGCCCTGATGCTGCTTGGGGCATCCCAAGTCTCAGAGCGACATGAGGGCCGTGCGGTGAACTTCGTACCACAGAAGCTTCGAGAGCAGTGTGGTGAATCGATTGTCGGTACTAGCCCCCTCACCCCAGCCCTCTCCCCCGCAGTGACGCGGATTCACAGGGCCGAGTCGCCAGCGGGGGAGAGGGGGCAGGAAGTCTGGGACCGGTGAGGGTATCATCAGGGGCGTCTGAGCTCTGTCCCCTCTCACCTCACCTCATCTCGGAGAACTCCTCATGCGAAAGTTGTCGATCGTCTGTTTCCTGGTCCTCGGTCTGCTGGCCACGGGACGCATCGTGTTTGGTCCGTCGGCGGAGGTGGCGAAGTCGGCCTTGGCCCAAGAGGCCTCTCCCGAAGACAAGGCCGTGGAACCCGATATGCACGAGTTCATGGAGTACGTCTGCGAGCCGCCCTACAAGCGGCTCAAGGCGGCCCTCGCCACAGCTCCTGCCGACAACGCGGCGTGGAAGGGGATCAAGTCTGACTCGCTGATTCTGGCCGAGGCGGGGAACCTGCTGCTCCGTCGCCCGCCCGAGAAGGACGCGGCGGCCTGGCTCGCGCACTCGAAAAAGGTCCGCGACACCGGGGCCTTGCTGTACGCAGCTGCCAAGAAGAAGGACGCTGTGGAGACTCGCAAGCAGTGGGAGGGGCTGCTGGAGAACTGCAACGCCTGCCACACGCAGTTCGCGGACGGGGAGCACATGCTGAAGCCGTAGATGGAATACTCCTCACGGGACAGAATACACTCCCATTCCCTCGCCCACACAACGTGGGAAGTCCACTTGCCATCATTCCATGATTCTCCCCCACACCGACATCACCGCCCGTCTCGACTTCGTCCTCGGGCTGTACCCCGCTGCGGCCAAGTTCGTGCTGGGGTATTACGAATCCGATTCGCTGGCTGTGGAGTGGAAGGCCGACCAGACGCCAGTCACGCTGGCTGATCGCGGGGCCGAGGAGTTGCTGCGGAAGCACCTCTCGGCGCGGTTCCCGCAGGATGCGATCCTCGGTGAGGAGTCGGGCGATACTCCGGGCACGTCGGGGTTCCGCTGGGTACTCGACCCAGTCGATGGCACCAAGTCGTTCGTCTCCGGTGTGCCACTATTCGGGATGCTGATCGGGTTGCAATTTCAAGGCGAGTGCGTGGCCGGGGTCTGCGGTTTCCCAGCTCTCAACGAAGTCGTGTACGCTCGGCAAGGGCAGGGCACTTGGCGAAAATGCGGCGATGCAGCCCCCGTGCGCTGCCTTGTCCGCCAGACTTCGAACCTCTCGCAGGCTGTGTTCTGTTTCACTTCATCTGGCGGGTGGGACAGTGCCGGTCAGTGGGAGACGTTCGCCCGCTTGACCCGTGCCACGCGGTTGTCGCGAGGCTGGGGCGACTGCTACGGACACATCCTCGTCGCCACGGGACGGGCCGACGTGATGGTCGACCCCGCACTCGCCGTGTGGGATGCCGCCGCACTGATCCCGATTGTGACCGAAGCGGGCGGCCACTTCCTCGACTGGACTGGTCAGCAGAACGTTGAGGGTGGGAACGGGATCTCTGTCATCCCCGAACTGAGGTCCGAGGTGCTGCGGGTGATCCAGGATCCCAGCATTCTGTACGAGGCGAAACGCGGACTCGACTGAACCTCTAGGATTCACTGGGGGAGTTCAGGGAGTCGTCATTCCTGGTCTCTCCGGTGAATTCTCTCCGCCGAGTGTCTCGCTTGGTTCCGGTGCCGGTGTATGATCCAGAGCCTCACTCTGGAGTCCGCGTCGATGAAACTGACCAGGCTGGCCGTCGATCGCCCGATCGCTACGCTGATGGCTTGTTTCGTGGTGGTGATCCTGGGAGTCGTCTCGGTCTCGCTGCTGAGCGTGGACCTGCTCCCCACAGTGGAGTTTCCTACCGCCACGGTGACGACCCTTTACCCCGGAGCCGGACCTGAGGAGATCGAGACTCTCATTACCCGCCCGTTGGAACAGTCGCTCACTGCCGTCCCCGGCTTTGAGCGCGTGACCAGTCGCAGCCTGGAAGGCAGCAGCAACATCCGACTGGAGTTTGCCTGGGGGACAAATCTCGATGCGGCGGTGTCGGATATGCGTCAGGCCATCGACCGCGTGCTTCGCGAATTGCCCGATGATGTCGATCCACCGACGATTCGGCGGTTCGATGCGAACGATTCGCCGATCATTTTTATCGGTGTGACGAGCCAGCTCCCACCCGTCGAGTTGACCCGCGTTGTGGAGCGCTCAGTCATTCCGCGTTTCGAGCGACTGTTGGGGGCAGCCCGCGTCGGCTTGCGCGGCGATGTCCGTCGCGAGATTCATGTCGATGTCGATCGGGCCAAGGTCGAGTCACTGCAGTTGGGACTGAATGAAGTCGTCACGGCTCTCTCGCGCGGCAACATCAATCGCCCGGCGGGGGACTTCCAGGAAGGCCACGTCCACCGCTTGATTCGTAGTCAAAGCGAGTACGTGAATCTGGATCAAATCCGCGATCAGGTGATCCGTCAGTCCAAGGACGCGACCGTCCGAGTTCGAGATGTCGCCGTCGTCGACGACAGCCACGAACGCATCACTCAGTTGACCAGGATCAACCGCAAACCCGGCATGATGGTCTATGTCTTCAAGCAGTCGGGGGCCAATGTGATCGACGTGAGCGACCGCGTCCGCGCCGCGATGGAAGAATTGAATGGCGAGATGACCGACCTGCAGTTGGAGGTCCGCATGGACTCCGCCGAATTCATTCGGCAGTCCATCCGCAACATCCGCAAGTCCGCGATCGAGGGGATGTTCCTGACGATGTTGGTGCTGCTGTTGTTTCTGGGGAGCCTGCGCAGCACGCTCATTATCGGGATCACAATGCCGTTGTCGGTACTCTGTACTTTCATTCTGATTTACTTTCAGGGGTACACCCTGAACATGGTGTCGTTTGGGGGACTGGCCCTCGGGGTGGGGATGCTAGTCGACAATTCGATCGTGGTCCTGGAGAGTATCTTCTGCTGGCGGGATCAGGGACTCTCCCCGCGTGAAGCGGCGATTCGGGGGACTGACGAAGTGGCGATGGCGATTGTGGCCAGCACGCTGACTTCGATCATCGTGTTTGTGCCCCTGTTCTTCCTCCAGGGAGTGACCTCGGTCCTGCTGCATCAGTTGGCGTTCGTGGTGACGGCGTCGCAGATTTCGTCACTGCTTGTCGGTCTGACACTGACGCCCATGCTGGCCGCATATCTGTTGCAGCCGCATGGCCAGATCGCTCGCGCCGTGTCGTTTTGGGCGAGGCTCAGCGATGGCTTCGGGCGCTTCATCCAATGGTTGCTGACTCCCGCCCGGTGGATGGTGACGGGGATCGAGCAGGGTTATGGACTCCTCTTGAGGTGGGCCTTGCAGTGGCCGGGAGTCACGCTGGCATTGGTGCTGCTGGTGGCCTGCAGCACATTAGGTTTGGTGCCTCGGATCGGAACCGACTTCCTGCCGAAGACTGACGATGGTCGCATCGGTGCCTATGGAGAGATGCCGCCGGGGATTCAACTCTCCGAGCTGCAAAGACAGTCTATCGAGTTGGAGAAAAAGCTGTTCGACAGTGCGGGACACGAGATTGCCGGGGTCAGTGGATTCATCGGCGATCGTGCTGACGAAGCCGACAGTTGGCACGAAACCCGCTTGATGACCCAGTTGGTTCCGCGCGATCAACGTCCGGGAGTGACGGTCGAAGACATTCGCCAGCGTCTGAGTGCAGACCTGAAAAACATTGCTGGCATGCGGGTTAAAGTGCGGGTCTCGGGTGCGATCCCGTTCTTTCGCAATATCGGGGCCGAAGGCGAAAACGTGACTGTCTTGGTGCGAGGCCACGACCCCGTGGTGGCTGAGAGTCTGGCCCGCGTGGTGAAAGCCAAAATGCAAGACATCTCCGGCCTGGTGAACGTCGACCTCGTGCAAAAGGACAAACGCCCCGAGTTGGTCACGCGGATCGATCGGGCTCGCGCCAGCAATCTCGGCCTCAATGTCGCCGATGTGTTTCAGACGTTAGAGACCGCTGTTCGTGGCACACGGGCGACCATCTTCCGAGAAGACGGTGATGAGTTTCCGGTGATCGTGCGGTTGAGGGAGCAAGACCGCAAGCGCGAGTCGGACCTGGGAGGGATCGGCGTGGCCTCGGGAGCGGGTCAGCTCGTCCCCTTATCCAATATTGTCCACTTTGATCCCTCCGACGCCGCGTTGACAATCGAGCGTCTCGACCGTCAGCGGGCAGTACTCATTGGGGGATCGGTCGAAGGCCGCGACCTCGGCGCGATCGTCAGTGATCTGGAAGCCGTGCTGAAGGAGATCTCCGTCCCGCCCAATTACCAGATCGAAATCAAAGGAGACGCCGAAGAGCAAGCCAAGAGTTTTCACTCGCTAACGCTGGGAGTGCTGCTATCCATCGCACTGATTTACATTGCGATGGCCGCCCAGTATGAGTCACTGCTCGATCCCCTTGTGATCCTCGGTAGCCTCCCGCTGGGTGCCGTCGGCGTGATCCTGGTCCTGGTCTACTGGGACACCACACTCAACGTGCAATCGTTCATCGGGATCATCATCCTCGCGGGGATTGTCGTGAACAACGCGATCGTCCTCGTCGATTATTTCCGCCAACTGCAACATGAGCATCCGGAAGCCCCCGTCGTGGATCTCCTGTATCGCTCTGCCACCCGGCGGCTGCGCCCCGTGCTGATGACCATGCTGACAACCGTGCTGGGCATGGTCCCGATGGCTCTTGGCACGGGTGAGGGGGGTGAACTGCAAGCCCCACTGGGCCGTGTCGTGGTTGGCGGGATGGTCACGGGCACGCTGATTACGTTGATCGTGATCCCTCTGATCTTCCGGTTCCTGATTCCAGAGCGAGCCGTGAACTCGGCCTCAGCGCCAGTCACGTCTCAACCGGTCGTAGCGACGTAGCAGTGTGGCCCAAACATCGTTTTGGATGTCTGGGTGACGCAGGAACAAGAGGGATTGAAAAGCGATCGTCTCCTCCTAAACCTCTTGTTGTTCCACAACCCAGACGCTCAAAGCAGCGTCTGGGCCACCCCGTCGCTGCGCTCAACCACCTGCTAATAGCGGTTTCAAGTCTGGTCTTTACACATTGAATCCCCAGTCACAAACCGCTTCCTCGTCACACACCTCCGACGCCCCGAAGGGGCACCACCCGATAGCTCAGGGCGAGTGACTCGACGAAGTCGTGGAACGCCGCCCTGGGTCAACAAGCCAAGCATCCGATCCAAGCCCTGAAAGGGCGGCACAATTTCGGCGGCTCGGAGTCGCGCCCTTTCAGGGCTGGGTGCGGCTCTGATGTGCTGGCGGACCCAGGACTGCGCAGCACGACTGTTGTCGTTCTGCTTCGCCCTGGGCTATCGAGTCCGGCCCCTGCGGGGCGAAGAGACGGCGAATTCTTCGACCGGGAATGTGTAATGACCAAGCGTAGAACCGCTCTAATAGCTGTGACCCCTGCCGGGGTCTGATGCCTCATCATGATCGCCCGAAGATTGCGCATCTCGCAACAGCCTTGAGGTGAGTAGTACAATGCGTCAGACATTCTTCTTCCCAGTGAGTCTGGGGCCTTCCATCGGGTCACGAGGAAAGGAGTTTCGTGAATCAATGGAATTCTCGCGAGTTGCGGAGTATCGCCCCCTCGAATCAGGCATCGTTGATCGATACGATGAGACCGCTTGCTGGTGACTCGACTGGTTGGCGGCATTGCCGGGGATTCATTGATGATTGCGAATCGAAGTTGGATGAGTGTCTGCCTGTGGGGAATTTTCGCGGCTCGTGTGGTGATGGCTGCGGAGCCTCCCACGCGCGAGGTCTTCAAGAAAGACCTCGCTGGCAACGAAGAGGTCGAGAAGATCATCCAGACCTTTGGCGGTCGCGGTGCGGTCGGTGATGACTCGCAACCGACTCCCGCTCCCGAGGCGGTCAAGCAGTTTGAGACGACCGAAGGGCTGCAAGTCGAACTCGTCATGGACGAGCCGCGCGTCCGCCAGCCACTGTATATGTCGTTCGATGATCGGGGGCGGATGTGGGTGGTGCAGTACCTGCAAT
>JANOKO010000295.1:0-1443 GCA_031419335.1 Planctomycetota bacterium | reverse complement strand
GGCGGCGAAGCCGTAGGCCATGACGAGCAGCACAATCTTGAACTCATCGAAATAGACGTAGCAGACTCTGGCACCACCTCGCTTTCCTTGGTTGCGCTCGGCTCTTCCGAATCGCATCTTCCTCAAACCGCCAGTTCCAGTGATCACTGGCGATCCCGAGGGGGCAGCCATGATCATGATCTCAAGGGCTTCAAGATCGAGATCCTCAAACCCCAAGTCACTCCAGTCCTCGGAGAATCCATCCGTGTGGATGAAAGTCAGCAAATCCTCTGGCTCAAGCAAGTGCTGCGGATACCGCAACACATACTTGGTCCGTTTCGGTTTCTCTATTGGCACCGTGTTCTGCCTTGAACGAGTGTGGAATAATTCCTGACTCCCGTCCATGGTTGTCACACCAGCATTGTGTACCATCGGATAGTACACGTCAAGTTCTTGAGGGAAAGATTACTCACCCCTTGACGACAAAGTTCACCATCCGCCCCGGCACGGCGACGACTTTCAGTATTTGCTTCCCGGCGAGCTGGCTCTGGATCGTGGCATTCGCTTCGGCGAGTGACTGCAATGTCGCCGCGTCCGCTCCCGCGGGGACCATGATCTTGGCCCTGAGCTTGCCGTTGATCTGGACCGGGATCTCGATCTCGGACTCGACGAGGTGCTTCTCGTCCCACGTCGGCCACGGGGCGTAGGAGAGCGACTCGCGGTGCCCGAGCAGTTGCCACAGTTCTTCCGCGATGTGCGGAGCGAACGGCGAGAGCAGTTGGACGAACGGGTCGAGGACCGCGCGGGGGCGGGGTTCGAGGGTGCCGAACTCGTTGCAGAACTCCATCATGCGGCTGATGGCGGTGTTGAAGCTGAGTTTTTCGATGTCTTCGGTGACGGCTTTGATCGTCTTGTGCAGCGTGCGGAGTTGCTCGTCCGTGGGGGCGATGTCTTGAATCGCCGGGTGCAAGGCGACCTCATCGGCGCGCTCGTCGACGAACATCCGCCACGTGCGCCCGAGGAACCGCGAGACCCCTTCGACGCCGCTCATCGACCAGGGCTTCACCTGCTCCAGCGGACCCATGAACATCTCGTACAGCCGCAGCGAGTCGGCACCATACTCCTTGACAACGTCATCCGGATTGATCACGTTGCCGCGGGACTTAGACATCTTGAACGAGCGGCTTTCGACGACGATGTCGGTCCCCTTGAGGACCAGATTGCCGCCTGACTTCTCGACTTGATCGGCGGTAAGTTTGACGGTCACGAGTGGTTCACCCGTTTCTCGCCGCACTCTTCCTTCGCCATCGGGCGATTCAACGGTGTCTTTTAGAGAGACATACTTATGCGGCTCCGGGATCACAGTGAACGAGCCGGGGGTGTCGCCGGACTTGGTCTCTTTCCAGCGATGTTGTGCCTCAGAAGTCGCTGGCAACTTAAGCCCGATATAAGCCGTCAACTCCG
>JANOKO010000294.1:0-1636 GCA_031419335.1 Planctomycetota bacterium | reverse complement strand
CCAGCACGTTGTCGGGCTTGATGTCCTTGTGAACCCAGCCTTTGTCATGAATGAAGGCAAACGCTTGCGCACACGCCTCCATGATCTTCTTGGCACGGATCTGGATGTTGGTGTGGTCAGCGCGGATCACATTCTTGAGATTGCCACCCCGGAAATACTCCATGATGAAGTAGGCATTGTCCCGACCGATCGAGACATCCATAATCCGCACGATATTGGGATGTTCGAGCTGCTTGGCAATCTCAGCTTCGGACTTCAGTTCGTTTTTCTTGGCTTTGTCCTTGATGAATTCAGGTAGCAGCAACTTCATGGCGTACTGCTGCTGATTGGCGATATGTTTGACCTCCCAGATCTGGGAGATGCCGCCCGTGGCGATACAGTTCACCAGTTGGTACTGATCGATCTGGTTCTGATTCGGAGTGTCATTCTCGGCCATCCGACCGTCCTCAAAGCAACTCGACATCCAGGGACCGCCTGACTTGTGAGTCGCTCCGATAGAGGGTCACTCGCGGCGGGTTCCCGACAGTATACTCGCGCCGCTTGGGACATCGCATCCCGAAATGGCGTGTTCTTCAGAATCCTTGGCGTTTTCGGTCAACTCCCGGCAACCAGAAACTTCCCCGCGAACCGGAGTCTCGCTCCAGGTCACACATCTTATCGCGGCCCCGGCGGCTGGCTAGAAATTACTGCCACTGGTCGCTGTCGGTGCTGGTTTTGACGAATTCGCGGGGGAGGGGCCACTGGATTTTGCCTCACGGGAGGTCACTCGGGCTCCATCGAGTAAGGGCTCCGATGTTTTCAAAACCAGTTCGTCCGTCGCTCCGAACCGACCACTGACAAACAGGTGTTCGACCCCCAATTGCCCGAGCAGTTGAATCGGAATATCCCGAACAAACCCTTCGCGAATGACCTGCACCTTGCGTCCGCTCTGCTCTGCGTTCACGACTGCGGCGGTCGGAACTTCGGCCACGGGGAGGCGGGGAATGAGTGGAGAGTAGACCGTCTGCCCCGCATTCCACTTGCCACCGGTGTTATCGAGCACGATGCGGCCCGTGGCCGGCGAAAGAAACAAGTCTCGCAATGGATCGAACTGCGGCAGCAGAGGCAGCACAGCAGCAAGTCGGGCGGGGACGTTTTGGTCTTCGATCTTGAGTTCCAGTGAATCACCGACTGCCTGGGTTTTGTTGTCTATCGGGACTTCCACGACGAATTGACTGGGGTCGATGACGGTTGCGAGCGGCTGTCCAGCATGGACGTACTCGCCTTCGACGACATGAATCGCAGTCACGATTCCTTTCAGGGGACAACGGATCATGGTCCGCGATTGGTCCAGCTCGGCGATGGCCAAGTCGGTCTCCGCGACCAGCACGCGGGCTTCGGCAGCGGGTTTGGCGGTCGCTGCGTCCAGGTCCGCTTTCGCGGCTTTCAGCGCCGCTTGTGCGCGTTGAAGTTTCAACTGCGCATCACGGCCATCCAGCCGGATGGCTTCGGACTGGGGCACGATGGATTGCCCCACTTCGGTCATGATACTACTGACTACGCCATCGACCGTCGCCGCGAGTGCGAGCTTGCGAACCGGTTCCAGGTGTAGATTCACCTGGTACTTGGCCGGGTCACGGAACAGGACGGGTGCCCG
>JANOKO010000293.1:0-1896 GCA_031419335.1 Planctomycetota bacterium | reverse complement strand
CCCTCCACAACGAGGACGTAATCGAAATCGTCACAGGACGCATTGCAGATTCGAGACAACCATGTCCGTCTCCTCCTGGAGAGCCTCCGCGTACTATGAGTTCGTGCGGCGGCGTGAGAGCTGGTCGCCCGAGCTTCGGTCTTGGCCCCTGGGTCGGCGCTCCGGTTGCACCTCTGCAGAGCCTTATCCTCCGCCCAGGTCAATGTCCATTGTGCCGTGAGGTGACACAACAGGCAACCTCCGCGATCGACGTGCTGGCGGCGGCATGCGTGGTCTGTCGAGCGAGTTCACGCATATCCTCGAAGCTCTGCTTCGCCGAACAACGAAGGACTTCCGCCCAGCATGTCAGGGCTGGTTTCAGTCGGCAAGTGCGAGGGTCGGTTTGCGAAAGGGGGCGATCTGGCACGCGGACGAAGCGGAGCTTCGAGGAGATGCGGTCCCTAGCCGGAGCTTGGGATCGAGGAAACGTGTCCTCTGTAACCTCTTGTTGTTGCACAACCCAGACGCTCAAAGCAGCGTCTGGGCCACCCTGCCAAGATAGGTCTCTATCTTGTCCTTCAGGTCATTCGCACCCGTGAATTCCTTGATAAACACATTGCCGTGTAGTCCCACGAACTCCAGTGCTTCCGCATAGAACAACAGATCCCCGTATCCTTCGACGACGAGGACAAAGGGGTAATCCTTCAGTCGAGGCTTCTTTGGTACGTCTGACATCATCCACGCAAGTCGATTTCTCCCGCCATCGCGGCGGCAATGTGTTGTTGGTCGAGTACGCGTCCCTGGACGGAAACTGTCTTTCGGAAAAGTTGAATCACGCTCAGGTCGTAAGAATCACGTTCCGTGAACGCGGGGTGGCCCAGACATCGCTTTGGATGTCTGGGTGACGCAGGAACAAGAGGGATTGAAGGGTGGGCATCTTCTCCGTAACCTCTTGTTGCTCTGCAACCCAGACGCTCAAAGCAGCGTCTGGGCCATCCTGCCGCCTCACAGCATCTCGCATTCCAGACTCCCCTGCATGAAATACACTTGGCTCATCCTCGCCCTTGCGGTCGGTCTCATCATCCCTCTTCAGCAGGTGATGAACGCCAAGATGCGAACCTTCGTCGTCAACCCGATGTATGCCTCGCTGGTCAACTTCTTTGTCGGTGCGGCCTTCGGAATCGTCGTCGCGGCCTTGATGTCCGCCAGTGGGGAGCCGGGGTGTTGGCGGCGGGCGACGGATGCTCCGTGGTGGGCGTGGTGCGGCGGGTTGATCGGGATGGCGTTTATCACTGCGGGGGTGTTGTGCGTGCCCCGCATCGGCGTGGCGAGTTTTTCCGCCGCCGTGTTGGTCGGTCAATTGCTCGGAGCGATGGCGCTCGATCATGTGGGCTGGATGGGTGTCGTCCAGCGGCAGGTCACTGCCACTCGGATGTGCGGTGTGGGGTTGTTACTGCTGGGCGTCTGGCTGATCCACCGCGAAAATTAGCGGTCGGTCTAGTGCCCCATCCACGCTCGGGTTCAGGGTTGAGCCAGGCCCGCCGGGAGGGCGAAGCTCCTGCTGAGCCGAGAGCCAGGGACAACGTTTTCTGGCACGCGCGGCTCGGCAGGAGCCTCGCCCTCCCGAGCGAGGCAATCCCCAACATTTCACGTGGACTGGGCTAGCCAACGCGGCGAATGTCACTCCACCCATGTCGGCAATTTCTCCTAAATCGCTGGTTCGACCTTCGCCAATGGTTTGCGGTTGGATAGAAATAACTTCCCCGCCACTGGGGCTTGTCCCCGTGGTTCCCGCGCGTGTGGGCTACGGGAGCGCCCACCCGCGGGGAACACCCCGACGAGCGGGGTGGGGGGGAGACTCATTTAGCCCCACAGCCGGACACACGCCAAAGACAGCCAGACCGCAAATTAGGTGAA
>JANOKO010000292.1:0-5882 GCA_031419335.1 Planctomycetota bacterium | reverse complement strand
CATGCGATTGTTTGTGCTGGCTGCTCTGCTCACCGCCGTGTCGACTTCTCGCTGTGAAGCTGATGACATTCCGCTGACTACTGGAGAGGTCACACACCTGTCCAACGTGCGGCAGGTGACCTCGAAGTTCCCCCGCGCGGGCGAGGGGTACTTCTCCCCGGATGGGAAGGAGATCATCTTCCAGGCTTACCCCCTTGGCTACCCTTTCTACCAGATCTTCGTCCAGCCACTGGCTGCCGACGGCAAGCCGCGGATGATCAGCACAGGGCGCGGGCGGACGACCTGTTCTTACTTCAGCCGCGACGGGAAGGGCCTGCTGTTTGCCTCGTCGCACACGGACCCGCTGATGGAGCAGACCGAGAAAGCGGCCCGCGAGCTGGAGGACCAGGGCGGTCGTCGCCGTTATCAGTGGGACTTCGATCCGCACATGGACATCTACACGATCGGCTACGACGGGACCGGTCTCAAGCGGCTGACCGATGCCCCCGGATACGATGCCGAGGGGAGCTACTCGCAAGACGGCAAGCAGATCGTCTTCACCAGCAGCCGCGATGGCGACGCGGATCTGTACATCATGGACGCCGACGGAAACAATGTCAGTCAGATCACAAACGTCGATGGCTACGACGGTGGGCCGTTCTTTTCTCCCGATGACCAGTGGATCATCTACCGCAGCGACCGCCAGAAGGAACACATGCTGCAACTTTTCATCATCTCGGTCGACGGCAAGCACGAATTCCCACTGACGAACAACCTGGAGCAGGTGAACTGGTGCCCGTACATCCATCCGTCGCAGAAGTATCTCATCTGGTCGGGAGCCGATTACACGAAGGGGCCGATGAGCGCCAACTTCGACCTGTGGAAAATGGACCTGACGTTCGCGGACGGCAAGGTGACTGGCGGCGAACCTCAACGGATCACCGACCACGAAAAGGCCGACGTGCTGCCGGTGTTCAGCCCCGACGGCAAGCAACTGATGTGGACCTCGAACCGCACCGCCGATGGGTCGAGCCAGTTGTGGATTGCGGATTGGAAGGAGTGAAGAGGTTGATGGTTGATCGTTTATGGTTGATCGAAAGAGAGTGAAAGCCCACCGGTTGCCACCGGTGGGCTTTTCGCATTCGCCTCCCACCTCAGTCAATCAACCATCAACCTCTTCCCTCCACTACTGTACAAGACTCACCTTGAGTCAATTTTCCCATTCCCAGTAGAGTCCCGTCGACGATCTGTTCTCGTGGACATGATGTCTGCCCCCAAACAGTGCCCCTGAAGGATCGGGAGCCTTGGACTACCAGTTCGGCCCACCGGGGAAAATCTGTGCTGCCTGCGGGAAGCCGTTGTGCGCCGGGGACCAGTGTATCTCGGCCTTGGTCGAGCAGTCGGGTCGGCTGGTGCGACTCGATTTTCTGGAAGCTCATTGGACGGGCGAACCGCCTCATACCGTCGGAACCTGGCAGTTTCAGATACCCCAAGCCACAGCCCAGCAGCAACGCGTACTCGACACCGACCGTCTGCTCCGTCTCTTTGAACAACTCACTGAAGATGCCAATCCGGGGTTGGAGCGGCTGCGTTATGTCCTGTCACTGGGCCTGTTGCAACGGCGGAGGCTGAAACTGGACAGAACACGATCCGTTGGAGAACAGGAGTACCTTGTGTTCCACGGTCAACGAGGCGAGGGGCCCTATGAAGTGCTTGACCAGCAGTTAACAGCGGACGAAATGGCCGCCCTCCAACTGGAGTTGAATGTGCATCTGCAATCGAGAGGGAGTCACGTGGCATGACCAACTCTCCAGACTCGACGCGAGACATCGCGACGGCGACACCGAAGACTCAGCAACCCACACCCGGATCTGGCCGCATGCGAGAGACCGTATACTTCGTGCGGGCTCAGCAGCGGTCGCCACAAGGGATCTCGCTGGCTCAACTCCTGCAAGTGACCCTGGTCGTGTTGGGGTGCTTGGGGTTGTTCACAAGTTCGGGCTGTTTTTCTTTGAAACTTTGGGAGCGCAAGGATCCCCGTCTCTCCAAAGTGGACCCGCCTCTCCTGCACAGCGCCTCTGCGGAAGAGATTTTGGCACGCGTCAATCAGAATGCGTACAGCGAATATGCTCCCGAGGGCTTGAAATCCTATCGTTGCGACGATGTGCGCGTACGGATGCAAGGCATTCCGGCCACGATGCGGGCGTCGATGGTTGTCGAGGCGCCTCGCAATCTGCGGTTGCGAGTCGCGAACCCGCTCACCGGGGGAGAGGCTGTCGACATTGGATCGAACGAGCAGGAGTTCTGGTTCTGGCACAAGGATTCTCGGCCCGCCAACGTGCTAGTCTGTGCGCATGACCAGATTGCGGCGGCCACACAAGTGACTTCATTGCCTCTGCCGTTTCGCCCCGATTGGCTCATGGAAGTGCTGGGTGTCTCTCCGATTACTGGGTCCGACTACGAAGTGCGACGCACCCAGCCCAAGAGCCCGATTGCGGAATTGGTCTCGGTACAGCGTACGCCCGATCAGCAGCCGGTCCGACGGATCGTGAAGGTCAACATGACCTATGGAGTGGTGTTGGAGCACCGCGTGGAGTCGCTGGAGGGCCAGATGATCGCGAAAGCCACCCTCTCTCGACATTTTCGTGACCCGTCGACTCGGTTGATTCTGCCTCGGCAGATCGCCATCGACTGGCCCGCAGCGGATCAACAACTGGCGTTGAGCCTGGAATTCGTCACGGTCGATTTCAACCCACCCTCTGAATCCATCGCCATGTGGCAAGTGCCGCGGATGGCTGGATTCCCGGAATTCGACCTCGGGGCATATGCGATTCGACAAAGCGGGGGTGTCGGTGCAACGCGGGTTTCCCAAGGGGGTCACTCGTCCGGTAATCCACCACGAGCAGGTCATGCCACTTTAGAGGACACCCAGGAGTCCCCTACCTCCGGCGACACTCCCGGCTCTACGCAAGAGACCTGGACAGCAGACGAATCTCTAGAGTCCATTGATCGCCCCATCCGCAGCGCCGCGGTTCGCGAAGCGGAGCCTGTCATTGAGGAATCGGGAGGAGAGCCCGAAGAAAACCCTTTCAGCGAACGAGATATCGACGAACACGCAGCCTCGGAGGCGCGTCCCTTCCCACAGAATTAGCGCTGCGGGTCGCAGCCCGGATGCGGATTATCCTCCGCCAATGGTGGGGAGAAAATGGACCTCATTCTCGGGGGTCACTGTTTGCAGTAACCCTTGCATGCTGAGGATCGAGTCAATTGACACACACAGGCCGGGGCGCAAAGTGTCCCCCTCACGCAACCGCCCGGCGAGTGCAGGATACTGTGTTTCCAGCGCGACAATAATCTCTCGCACAGTTTGGCCGGGAAGTTCAACCCGTCGGATCCCGTCCGCCATGGGCCGCAAAGATGCAGGGATGTAGACCAGAGCCATGAAGCACTCACCGTAGCGGGTATCCAGGCCGAAGCACGACTCTCAGTCTGGTTTTTCGCCTGCCAGAGCGTGAATGGCCCGCCACTCCTCGCCAGTCACGGGCTGGATCGAAAGACGCGATCCCTTCTCGAGCACGATCATCTCGCGGAGGTCGGAGCACTCCTTGAGCATGTCACGGGTCACGGGTTGGTCAAATCGCTTGCGCAAGCGAACATCGACCATGAACCAGATCGGGTTTTCGACGGTACTCTTGGGATCGTAGTGCCCGTTTTTCTTATCGCGTGCTGTGGAATCACCGTAGCCAGCTTTGGTCACTTCCATCGTGCCGACTATCGCCATCGGTTCGACACTGCTGTGGTAAAACAGCACGCGATCTCCAATCCGAATCTCGTCCCGAATCAGGTTGCGGGCCTGGAAATTCCGAACTCCATCCCAAATCGTCGTCCCATCACGGACCAGATCGTCGATCGAATAGGAATCCGGCTCCGACTTAAAGAGCCAGTAGTGACGCGACTTGGTGGAGCCTTTGGCTGCGATTTTGGCCATGAAAACGCCAGAGAGGGAGCGAAATGGGGGTGACTGACCTCATTCTATCGAGACTTCCGCCAGTTCGCGACTACACCGTTTGAATGCAGTCAGCCCGGTAAACGCTTGACCGCATGTGTTCGCTTGCCGATTCCTACCTCTGGGAGCCAATTCCAAGTACGCAGTTTGTGCCTCCCGCTATCCGAATGCCTCCAGGCGAGCTGCAATCTCCCCCGAAGAATGCTGAGTCGATTCACATGAGAATCGGGCCGTAAAATGGGTGATGGCATGATGATGATCGGAATGAGGATGCTTCAGGTGCGAAGCTGTGGCTGCTGAATTTGATCGATGAGGGTCGCCCGGTCGCTGGGTTGTTGTGCTTGGTTGTTCCGTTTCTGTGGCTCTTTTTTATCCAGGATCACTGGGAAATCGCCAAATACCCAGTCATGCTGTGGGTGTTGGGACTTGGTCTGTGTTTTGCGGGACTGTGCGTCGCTGGTCCTTGAACGCTCGGGATTCAATCGTAGCCGTCCTGGCAAACATTCTGCTGGTGCTGTCATTTGCTCGCGATGGGAATACCGATGTTCAACCTCCATGCCGTACAAACCGCTTTGCTTCAGTCCCAGTTCGCGGGCTGGCTGTTGTATGAGTTCCGGGGGGCGAACGTCCTCGCGCGCCGCATCCTCGACCTGGGGGAGCAGCCGCTCACCTCGCGGCGGTTCCTCTATTGGATTCCGGCGGTGGGGACGCCGCTGAAGATCGTCCACCGCATTGAGGACTCGGCCCTTGATCACCTTCCCGGCGAGAAACGTATCTATCTGAAGTGGCAGGAGTTCGAAGCCGCCATCCGCGAGGCCGTCTCTGGCCAGTCCCCAGTGGCGATGGAATACTCTCCCGGAAACGGCAATCCCTATATCTCCAAAGTCGATGCCGGGACCATCGAACTTGTCCGCAGCTTCGGAACGACCGTCGTCTCCTCGGGCAACCTGATTCAACTGTTCGAGTCGACCTGGGACGACGAGCAGGAGGCCATGCACTTCGCCGCAGCCAAAGTCACGGACGCGGCGTACGGTGTGGCATGGCAGTTCATCGCCGATGAGGTCGAGCGGACCGGCGGAGTGGAGGAGGTCGCCGTGCAGCAAGCGATCATGGACCACTTCCATCGACATGGCCTCACCACATATTCCCCGCCAATCGTGGCCCGTGGCCCGCACAGCGCGATGCCGCATTACGAGACCGGACACGGCGACGACACCTGCATCGTGAAGGACGACTTCGTGCTGGTCGACTTATGGGCCAAGCTCAATCAGCCACGGGCAGTGTACAGCGATCTGACGCGCACCGGGTTCGTCGGGACCACAGTGCCCGAGAAGTACACTCAGGTCTTCCGGATCGTGGCTGCAGCCCGCGACGCCGGGATTGCTTGCGTGCAGGAGGCTTTCACCGCCGGGCGAGAACTCTCTGGTGGAACCGTCGATGATGCGGTGCGAGCGGTGATCGAAAAGGCCGGGTACGGCCCATTCTTCACACACCGCACGGGACACAACATCGGACAGGAGGTCCACGGCAACGGAGCCCACATCGACAACCTGGAAACCCGCGAGGACCGGCTGTTGATGCGGCGGACTTGCTTCTCGATCGAACCGGGCATCTATCTGCCGGGTGAATTCGGAGTCCGTAGCGAGATTGATGTCTACATCGATGCGAAAGGCACTGTCCACGTCACCGGCGGCGAATTGCAGCACGCCATCGTGCCGATCCTCCGGCGGTCTGGAATGGCTGACGGTTGATGGCTGGAGGTGCCCTGTCTCTCATCTCTCCCCCGGCTGGGCCGCGGTTCATCGCGGAGACACTCACGAGGCCTCGCGGAATTTCAGCGAGGGCTTCTCGATCGTGACCAGAGTGTTCGGAGGTACACTCTTGGTCAGCGACACGC
>JANOKO010000291.1:0-3781 GCA_031419335.1 Planctomycetota bacterium | reverse complement strand
GCGACATGGCACAGCTGAACGACACATCGCATTCCGCTCACCCCCAGGTCGTCGAGCACCAGCCCGGCGTGTCCTCGATGCCGAAGTGGACGGTTGGTGAGCTGCCAGAGGCTCCGGTGTTTCATTGGAAGAAGATTGCGGTGTTTCTTGGGCCGGGGATGGTGATGGCGGCCTCGGCGATTGGGGGCGGGGAGTGGCTGACTGGCCCGCTGAATACCGCGAAATACGGGGCGGCGATCTTCTGGTTGGCGACGTTCAGCATCCTGATCCAGGGGATCTACAACGTCGAGATTTGCCGCTACACGCTGTACACCGGCGAGCCGATCTTCACCGGCAAGTTCCGGATCGCACCGGGGCCGTGGTTCTGGGTCGTGATCTATCTGATCCTCGACATTGGATCGTTTCTCCCGTACCTCGCGTCCTCCGCAGCTGGCCCGTTGGGATCGATGCTGTTGCAGAGGCAATTGGATACCAAGAACCAGGACTTGATTGCGATCCAGTGGTTGCAGATGAATGATGCGATGTTTGTGAAGGTCTTGGGGTTAATCATCTTCGTGGGCGTGTTCATCCCGCTGCTGTTCGGGGGGAAGATCTACAACTCGATGAAGGCCCTGATGACGTTCAAGTTGTTTGTGGTGTTTGGATTTCTGATGTTTCTGGCGCTGTTCTTTTCGACCTTATCGACATGGAAGGAAATTGGGAGCGGGTTCTTCAAAGTGGGGACCGTTCCGGTGTATGCGGCACAAGACACCAATCACAATGGGAAACAGGACACCGGTGAAGCGAAGCATGTCCCCCGGCTCGACAATGTGTTCATCGCCTGGAATGAGGGGCGTCTCGGCGACCTCTTCCGGAATTGCGATTTGGCCATGATTGGTTTTTTGACCGCGATGGCCGCCCTCGCCGGAAACGGGGGGCTGACCAACACGCCCGTAAGTAACTACACCCGCGACCAGGGTTGGGGGATGGGGGCGAGCGTGGGGGCGATTCCGAGCTTGGTCGGGGGACACGAGATTACGTTGTCGCATGAAGGGTGTGTCTTCAAAGTCACCGAAGAATCCCTGCCTCGCTGGAAACGCTGGATCAGACATGTTCGGCGCGAGCAGTGGATGCTGTGGGTTCCCGCCTGCTTCTGTGGCCTGGCCATGCCGAGCATGCTCTCAATCCAGTTCCTGCCCAAGGGACAGGAAATCGCCAATAAGGACTTGGTCGCCTGCATGACAGCCGATGGGGTCTCTCAGGCTGTGGGCCAATCGATGGGGCAGGCTGCGGGGAATCTGTTCTGGTATTTGACGTTGTTCTGTGGGTTCCTGGTCCTGTCCACCAGCATGGTGAGTACAGCTGACGGAGTGCTGCGGCGGTGGGTGGATGTGTTTTGGACGGCCAGCCCTCGGCTCCGCAAATGGGATGTCAAGGACATCGGGAAGCTCTACCTCAGCGTCATGGTCGTGTACATTCTGATTGGTTCGTCGATGTTGCTGTTCCTGAACAGCGGCGCGCTCACCGTATTCTCAACGATGATGTACAACTACGCGCTGGGGTTTAGTTGTCTGCATGCTTTGGTGGTCAACACCACTTTGCTTCCGAAGCCGTTACGAGCGGGCTGGGTCGCGCGGACGGGACTGCTGTGCGGGACGTTGTTCTTTACGTCTTTGGCTCTGATCACAACCTTGAAGGAGCGGAACAATCCGGATCTCCTGGCTGTGATTGAGACGATTCGCAACTGGTTTTGATGGCTTGGGAGCTGGAGAAACAGTCGATCCTGATGATTCGGAAGATATCTGGGGAGTGGGTGATCTACGTCTCAGCAGTGATTATACGGATCGCACCGAATTGACACGGGGAAGGTTCGCGTTCTTGCAGGGATTCACGGTAAGCTGCATCTGACTTTTTGAGGAGACAGCAGATGATTCGCGTTCTGGTGGGTTGGTTGTGCCTGATGACATGTGTGAGTCCGTTGGCCGCAGAGTGGAAGCCAGCGGGGTCGCGGCTCATGACGCGGTGGGCAAAGGATGTTGATCCCGCGAATGTCCTGCCCGAGTATCCCCGTCCGCAGTTTCAGCGCGACGCGTGGCAGAGCTTGAACGGACTGTGGGACTACGCGATCACCGACAAGCAATCGGGCATCCCGGAGAAGTGGGACGGCGAGATTCTGGTGCCGTTCGCCATCGAGTCGGCCCTCAGTGGCGTCGGCAAGACAGTCGGGCCGGAGCAGGTGCTGTGGTACCGACGGAAGTTCTCCGTGCCAGATACCGATGCCTGGAAGGACCACCGCATTCAATTGAACTTCGGGGCGGTCGACTGGGCCTGCACGACGTATCTCAATGGCAAAGAACTGACTTGGGGACAGCACACTGGGGGATATGACCCGTTCAGCATGTACCTCGACATGCCGGGAGTGGACCTCAAACGCGACGGCGAGAATGAACTCGTCGTCCGCGTCTCCGACCCGACCGACCGTAGCTATCAGCCGCGTGGGAAACAGGTCGAGAAGCCGAACGGCATCTGGTACACGTCGGTCACCGGCATCTGGCAGACGGTGTGGATTGAGCCGGTGCCGATGAGGCCGATCTCTTCCGTGAAGATCACTCCTCAAGACGACCTGGAGTCTGTCGAGATCATCGTCCATGCCGGACACGAAACCAAAGAACCTTCGAAGGCGTTCATCCGAATTGAGATGTTCGATGGCGACCGGAAGATTCTTGGTGTCGAGAGCGCCACGACCAATGGGCGAGTGGGTGTCGATTGGGAAATTCCCAATCCGAAAATGTGGACCTCTGACAATCCACATCTGTACGGCCTGCGAATCAGTCGCTTTACACAGATTGAAGGGGGAGCAGTGCCTGACGGGGCGGTTCCATCCGACACCGTCACCAGCTACTTCGGCATGCGCAAGATCGCCATGCAGAAGGATGCCAAGGGCATCAACCGCCTGCACCTCAACAACGAGCCGGTGTTCCAATTCGGTCCGCTCGATCAGGGCTGGTGGCCGGACGGGCTCTACACCGCCCCGACCGACGAGGCCCTCAAGTTCGACATCGAGATCACCAAGAAGCTCGGATTCAACATGGCTCGCAAGCATGTGAAGGTCGAGCCGGATCGCTGGTACTACTGGTGCGACAAGCTCGGGTTGCTCGTGTGGCAGGACATGCCCAGCGGCGACAGCTACATCGGTCCCGGCGATCCCGACTCGACACGTTCCGAAGCCTCTGAAGCGAACTATCGCAAGGAGTGGGAGGCGATCATGCGGACGCTGCACAACCACCCGAGCATTGTCTGCTGGGTGCCGTTCAACGAAGGGTGGGGGCAGTTCAAGACCAACGAAATCCTGAAGTGGACCAAGGAACTCGACCCGTCCCGGCTGGTCGATGGACCCAGCGGCTGGGCTGATCGCGGCGAGGGAGACATGCACGACATGCACTTCTACCCTGGCCCGGGGATGTTCCCGGTCGAGGAGAACCGGGCGAGCGTACTCGGCGAGTATGGTGGCCTCGGGCTCCCCGTCGAAGGGCACACATGGCTCGATAAGGGGAACTGGGGCTACCGGTCGTTCGACAACAAGGAGGCCCTCGCTGAAGCCTACGAACAGCAGGTCTTCCAACTCCCGGCCCTCATCGGCCAGGGACTCTCCGCAGCTGTCTATACCCAGACGACCGATGTCGAGATCGAGGTCAACGGGCTGTTGACGTATGACCGCGAGATGAAGTTTGATGTCGAGCGAACGCGAGCTGCGAATCTGAAGGTCTACGGTCCTCCGCCAACGGTCCATACGCTAATGCCG
>JANOKO010000290.1:0-5871 GCA_031419335.1 Planctomycetota bacterium | reverse complement strand
TCGTCCCAGTGGCAGTCCATCGCCAACCACAGGGCGCGCGTGTGGCGAAATGCCAAGGCTGGGAAGACGCAACAAAAACCCGCGAGCGGGAAAGCGAGTTGAGTATTCGTCCAGCCGACGCCCACATGTAGAACGCTGTATAGGATAATGATGGAGAGGCCTGTCAGACCGTAGTTGATATAGATCGAACCCAGGAAGTAGCCGGGTGCGCGTTCATACTTGAGGCGGCAATGCGGGCACCGCTCGTGCATTGTCCACCCGCCGCTAAACAGGGAACCTTGGCCACAGCGGGGGCAGAGGAGCCGCACGGCTCGACCGATGAGCGTTCTCCATGGGACTGTAGGGTGGCGACGTGGGGCAGGTGGATTCTCGTCCATGTGTAGGGAGCCTTTTTCTCAATTCTTCACCAGCCCATGAGCAGCCAGACGAGTCGCCAACGAGTGTCAGGCGCACTCTGTCATTCCTGATGTGCCGCCCGGCTTCCGACTGCTCCACGGCGGTGAGGTCGTGTGCCGTTGAGTCAGGAACCGACTGAACGCGCGTGCCTGCGTGAGCGCCTCACCTGTCTGCATTTCATATGGCCCCGTTGACTCAGCCAGCGTCACCACGAACTCGTCGCCCAGAAACCACAGCACGCGCTGATGTCTGATGGCGAAATAGCTCCACTATCCTCGAAAGGTCGAGAAGATCAGCGAAACGTTCTGACCGCCGAAACCGAAGCTGTTCGACAGTGTGGTTTCGACTTTCGCTTCGCGGGCATGGTTCGGTACGTAATCGAGATCACAATCCGGATCGGGGTTTTCGTAGTTGATGGTGGGCGGCAGCAGACCATCCCGCATCGCCATCAGGCACACAATGGCCTCAGCACTCCCCGCAGCTGCGATGAGATGCCCCATCATGCTCTTGGTGCTGGAGACGGGGGTCTTGTAGGCGGCGGATTCGAGGGCCTGCTTGATGGCGCGGGTCTCGACCTTGTCATTCACTGCGGTGCTGGTGCCGTGAGCGTTGACGTAATCAATCTGGTCGTAGTTGAGTCCGGCATCCTTGAGAGCCAGGCGGATACAGGCGGTCGCCCCTCGTCCTTCGGGATGAATGTCCGTGATGCGGTAGGCATCGGCAGTCGAGCCATATCCCGCGACCTCGCCGTAAATCTGAGCCCCGCGCTGCTTGGCGTGTTCGAGCTCCTCCAGAATCAGCATGGCAGCTCCCTCGCCGAGGACGAAGCCATCGCGGTCGCGGTCGAACGGACGAGAAGCCTGCTGCGGGTGGGAATTATTCGTCGAAAGCGCAGTGAGCAGGTTAAAACCCGTGACCCCGAACGGATGAATCATGCTATGCGCCCCGCCGGAGAGCATAATGTCGGCTTCGCCTTGCCGGATGATTTCAGAAGCTTCGCCGATGGCTTGGCTGCTGGCGGCACAGGCCGTCAAGCAGTTGAGGTTCGGTCCCTGGGCATTGAAGAGGCTGGCGAGGTGCCCCGCGGGCATGTTGGGTTCCTGTTCCATCTCCTCATTGGCGTTCAGATACTGCAACCCATACTTCGTAAACAATTCCATGTCGAACTCACCACCACGCTGCGCCAGCGCAATCATCCGCATGAACAAGTAGAAATCTTGTTGTCCTTCCCCGGCACCGAGGTACACCCCGAATCGCGTTGGGTCCGCCAGTTCGCCAAGTCCGGACTGCTTGACAGCTTGCTCGGCAGCTCCGATCGCATAACGGATATTTCGCCCGGTATGCTGAAATCGGACCGTGTCCTCAACATAATCGGCGAGGTCAAAGCCCTTGACCTCGGCCGCGAACTTCGTGGGAAAGTTCGAGGCGTCAAAGTGGGTGATGAAGTCAATCCCACTGGCACCCTGCTTCAGGGCGTTCCACATCGTGTCGACCGACTTGCCGATGGGGGTGATGCAACCCATTCCGGTGACAACAACTCGACGCCGCATGGTCGTTTCCATTCCGAATCGGACAAATTTCCACCACTCACTTCGGAGAAGAAGAGTGGTGGGCTCGCTCCAGCCCTGCCGGAACAGAACCGACTCTATTCTAGCGGAATGTCTGATGCAAGAAGAGGCTTACCATTGGACATCAGTCCTCGGTGATGTGAAAGTGGATCCTTTGAGTCGGTTGGCATCCGCTATCGTCGCCCACCTGCCCCCGAGTGTTCGAATTCAGGTTCTCTTATTCTCGCCAGAAAGTGCCATGACACCCATGAGTTACTACTGCTTTGTGGTGTCGGTTGGGGCAGCAGCAACTCGAATGGGCACCAAAGGCTTCGTCAAATCGATCTGCGACAATTGCTCCATGGGAAGCAGGCGATCCACTTTGATACTCTTCACCGTCAGCGCACTCCCCGGTCCTTGGCTCCCGACGATCTTTTCATCGATCAATAGGTGGCGCTCAATCAAGCAACCATTGACGATGTCGAACTTGAGAGTGCCACTGGGTTTGCGCTGAACCAATTGGGATTCTTGAAAGGGATCATGGAGAGGTGAAAGGCAGACCGTTTTCTGTGAAATTGTGGCGATGTCGTTTTCGACGCTCAGGAGAGTAAATCGCCGTTGCAGTTTGACTTGCCGAAACAGTTTGGATTCCTGATCGACCGGAATGCTGACTTCGAAGCTGTCCTTCCAGGTTTCCCCGACCGCGATCGGCTGCTCTGGCAATTGAAAAATGAGTTCATATTGCTCGACACTTGTGGATTTGTCTGCAGCAGGCAGGATTTTTCCCAGCGAGGTGAGTCGCGCTTTCCAGGGCTTATGGACCGACTGATGGACCTGGGCAAACTCCTGTGGGATACGACTGGCTTGGGTGCTGTCGTAGACGGAGTCCACGCCAGCGTTTTTGGCTGTCATATACGCTCGGTCGAGTACCAACAGCACATCGGCAGACCCATCGGGATTGATATTCTGGACCGTGAGGTGCCGAAGAGACATTGAGGTGTGCGGCACGGTTTCCTTGTTCTGCAAGTATTCGACCAGGTATTCCGAGTCATTTTGAGAGACGTAATGCCGCTCCTGCTGTGGTGTGAACTTGAACCGGAGTAGATGGGTACTTGGTTCTGCTCCCAGTGTTTGCAGAGACGCCGATGCACACACTAGCCCAAGAATCACCATTCGGACCATGCCAGCACTGGAACGACGAGACATCTTCATTGCTCCCTCGAACGAGCCCCTTCAAGACCTCACAGCCCCACGACCTTGGAGTGGGAAAGGGTCGAGAAGAGGCGAACGGTTCGATTTGTATGTCATGCTCCACAAACAACAAAGATCACTTTATCCGTGTCGACGGGCTGGATGAGATGTACCGACCGGGCTCAACATTCCCATGACGACGACGACGACGAACAGGCGAGTCCTGACGAATGGGGCCAGCACCCCGACCAAGGACACTGCACCTCGCTGAATTCCCGGTGGAATCTTTGTAGCACACGCGGGATCGCCCCAGAGTTGCCGATCAGGACTGGAGACATAGTCTTCCCAAGTGTCTGCGAGTCCGTAGACCAAGGAGACTGCATCTCAGGTGCATTACATTCGATCGAATCCTCAGATTCATCACGACTCTCCTTGATTCGTGCCGACCAGCCGTTGCGTCCCGTTGCCATGGCACCACCAGCGTAGAATTCCGTGTGGGATCAGAGCCCAGTCACATCCCTCCATTCGTTTGGACTTACATTGGAGTCATGGGAGTGGTTTCCAGGTGTGACTTGGAGAGAATTCAGAGTCAAGGAGGACTGAGCGCCAGACCATGAGGCAGACCATGCCACGTCAAGATGCACTTCTGAGATTGTACCGGCAGCTCCTCGCGCAGCGCGAAGAGTTGCAACGCCAGTTGGCCCTCGACATCTCCCATGCGGGGGATTCAGGGATCGGCACAGGTGACGCGGCGGATATGGCAACCGACGATGTCGAGCGGGAACTGTGTTCGCAATTAGCGTCGCTGGAGAGTCGGGAATTAGAGCAGATCGAAGCTGCGATTCTGGCCTTGCGGCAGGGGCGTTACGGCACATGCGAAGAGTGTCTGAAGGCGATCCCCATCGCCCGGTTACAGGCTCTCCCCCATTCGACAACATGCATCGATTGCCGCCGAAGCGAAGAACGCGGTGGGAACAAGAAGACCAGCCGCACCAACTGGACCACCGCTTGGCGCGATGAAGTCCGTGCCAAAGATGTGGAAACGACACTCGAAAAACTGAGCATTGCCGTCGATCGCTGAAACTCAGTCAGCAGACACGGACGAAATGACAGGGACAGGAAGAGAATGATGGAACAGCGCCAGCCGATCGTCGTGGGAACCACCGTCTTACTGGCATTCTTGGGAGTGGCATTGACCCTCCCCATCCTGTCCGGCATTCCCGTTCGGGCTCAGACTCCCTCGGCAGGCCGAGTCCGCGATGTTCTGCAGCGCGGCACGCTCGATGAGGCCGGAGAACAGTTGGCTCGCATTGCCGCACACGTCAAGACTTCCGTCGTCCATATTGAGAGCAAGCGCGAGGGCCGCAACGGCGGAACCGTCGAGGAGACGGGGTCCGGCATTATCATGCGCAGCGTGCGGTCTCCCAAACTCTTCGTCGTGACAAATCGCCATGTCATCCAAGGGTCCACCCCGAAGCGAATTCAAATCCAATTGCATGACGGACAAGTCACACATCCCACCGAGGTCATTGAAGACGCCCCCACCGATGTTGCCGTGCTGCTGCTCGCGGAAACGAATCTCAACGCCTCCGGATGGGGGGACAGCGATAATCTGGATATCGGACATATGGTTCTGGCGATGGGCAGTCCGTTCGGGCTGAGCCAATCGGTCACTCTGGGGATCATCAGCGCCAAGGGGCGACGTTCACTCATCCTGGGGGACAAAGGCGAAGATGTCATCAACCAGGACTTCCTGCAAACTGATGCCGCCATCAATCCCGGCAACAGCGGTGGTCCTCTGGTCGATCTGCAAGGCCGTGTGGTGGGCATCAATACGGCCATCGCCTCGCAAGGGGGCGGCAACGAAGGGATCGGCTTCAGCATTCCCAGCAATCTGTGTAAGCCCGTCGTCGAGCAATTGCTCGAACATGGTCGAGTCCAAAGAGCCTTTCTGGGGGTGCGGCTCGACGAGGAATTCGATGACTCCGCGGCAAAACGACTGCGATTGAATCGAGTTCAGGGCGCACGCGTTGTCCAAGTTTATGGTGACACGCCCGCGGAAGTGGCGGGCTTGCAAGTGGATGATGTCGTGTTGACTTTTGATGGTCAGAAGATCGAGGACCAGAGCCATCTGATTCATTTGGTGAGTCTGACAACGGTCAATAAAACCGTGCGGATGGAGGTTCTGCGGAACGGGTCACGAATCACGGTCGATGTGCGACTCTCGGAGCGCAAAGCCACAACCACGAGTCAGCGAGAAGAGCCATCCGTTCCGTTTCGGCTCAACTCGTTTTCAGAACATCGTGTGACGCCCAGTGGTCTGACGGTGGTGACTCTCCATGATTCCCTCTCAGTGCAGGCTGGCTGCCGCCTGGGAATGCGTGGGGTGCTTGTGACCCGTTGTCCGGCCAGTGCGGACGATCCGGACACGTTGCAATTGTACGACGTGATCCAGGAAGCTCGCCGCCAGCCGATTCGTGAACCCGCTGATCTGGAACGGATCGTCTCCGATTCCCCGGGGCAGGTGCTACTTAAAGTCTGCCGGACTGTGGGA
The DNA here is from genome assembly GCA_031419335.1 of Planctomycetota bacterium. Taxonomy (GTDB): domain Bacteria; phylum Planctomycetota; class Planctomycetia; order Planctomycetales; family Planctomycetaceae; genus TH-plancto1. The sequence continues at coordinate 183 of JANOKO010000290.1, read as the reverse complement.
GGGGAGACCGAGACCCGACTCATTCTGTGGAATAGTTCCACATCCACAGGGACTGAATGAACACGACGATCCTCGCGGTTTCTCCTCTTTTTTTCACAAGAGGCTGGAGCAGCGAGGGGGGCACCCGTTAAGTTTGACTCTGTGCAGTGACTCGTCTGTGTTTCATGCATTGCCCGTCCTGAG
>JANOKO010000289.1:0-1186 GCA_031419335.1 Planctomycetota bacterium | reverse complement strand
CCGTTGAGCCTTTCTTTCAGAATTTCGCTGCCTTCATTGTGCAGGCCGCGCCGGGCCATGTCGATGGTTTCAATCTGTGGGCAATCCTGCCCGTCCCTCTTCGCTACGAACACGGTGAGAAATGTAGGCAACTTGCAAAGGAGCCGAATATGAAACGCCTCTGCACTTTAGCTCTACTATCAGTCACGACCGTTCTTGTCGTTTCTGGCATGCAACATTCTGCGGCAACCTTCGTCGACATAGAATACACGATCTACAACTCGGTTATGTGCTTTGTCGTGGTGATCTTTGCGGGAGGAATCGCATGCGTTTCGGCGAGCAACCCAACAAAAACGGCTCGCAACTATTCACTACTTGTGGCAGGTCTTGCCGTATTCGTCGCTGTGACGCCATTCGCAGCCACGTCCTATCGCACGAAGACTACGATTACACGTCTTTTGGACTTGTATTCCAATCTGTCAACGCAAGGCCCGCCTTTTCCAGCAACAGTTGATATCAACTGGGGAAGTTCACCGAGCGTCATGATCTCTCACGGATACTGGGTCTCAGACGACAAGCAAAGATTCGAGGTCTTCTACCACGAGAGTTCTGATACGTACACGATGGCGTACCCGGCAGGTGAATGGGAATGGCGTCGCAACAAATACCAAGGGCCTGAATAGAAGCCATTGAGCCAGATCGCACCAGTTGCCGCTCCAGGCGACCGGTGCGCCAGCGGCACAGGAGGGGTTCACCCCGATGCGACACTCGCCGCCAGAACCTCTTCCGGCGGGGTGGCCCAGACACTGCTCTGAGTGTCTGGGTTGCAGAGCAACAAGAGGCTACGGGGGACACGCTGGCCTGACAACCCTCCTGTTCCTTCGACACCCAGGTCTTGGCCCCTCGCCGGTAACCCGGCGAGTCCTCAGTCCCAAGCTCTGGCTTGGGACTGCAGATCCTCGAAGCTCTGCTTCGACGCCGGAGAGTTCGACTCGAAACGATCCCCATCGTGATGAACATCATCATGGTTCGCTTTGAGAGCGAACGACGTGGGTCATCCGGTGAAGCAGAGCTTCGGGGATATGCGTTCCCAAGCCGGAGCTCTCATCCTTATACACAAGTCTTGCCTTCCAGGGCATGGTACGTGGCCCAGGCCAGGCTGAAGTCGAAGACGCGGCGGAGGCCGCGCCACATCACTTCGGGGCCG
>JANOKO010000288.1:0-1540 GCA_031419335.1 Planctomycetota bacterium | reverse complement strand
CCGACCCCGGTCTCCGCGCTAGTCCACTCCGCGACCATGGTCGCAGCTGGGGTGTATCTGGTCGGGCGGTTCTACCCGATGTTCACTCCCGAGGTGCTGCTGACGATCGCCTATATTGGGTGTATCACAGCGTTCGTCGGGGCGACGATCGCGATCGTGGTGACCGACATCAAGCGGGTACTGGCCTACTCAACGATCAGTCAGCTCGGGTACATGATGCTGGCCTTGGGAGTCGGTGGCTGGATGGCCGGGCTGTTCCATCTGATCACGCATGCGTTCTTTAAGTCGCTGATGTTCCTCTGTTCGGGCAGCGTGATTCACGGCTGTCATCATGAGCAGGACATGACGAAGATGGGTGGTCTGCGTCACAAGATGCCGATCACGGCGTACACGATGTTGATTGGGGTGTTCGCGATCTCGGGGTACGGAATTCCGCACCTGATGATTAACTTCAGCGGGTTCTACTCGAAGGACGCGATCATTGCGTCGGCTCTGTCGTATGTCTCGCTGAATCCGCAACACTTCCTGCTGTTCTACGTCCCGGTGGTGACAGCGGGGATCACGGCGTTCTACATGTTCCGGATGTGGTTCATGACGTTTGCGGGGACTCCGCGCGACGCTCATGTGCATGAGCATGCCCACGAGTCGCCGCTGGCGATGGTGGCACCGCTGGTCGTGCTGGCGTTCTTCGCGTGGTTCTGTGCCTTCGGCGGGGACACCAAGTATGGCTTCCTGGCCGGGCAGATCTACAGCAGCGAACCGACCCATGTGCGGGAGGGAATCGAACATGCCGGTAACTTGGGGCTGTCTCTTCCCAGCCATCATCAGATTCATGAGAAGCATAGCACGGCTGGGCTGGTCGCCCTGTTCGCCGCTGGCCTCGGGTCGCTGATTAGCTACCTGTTCTACTGCAAGCGGATTCTCGATGCGGGAGTCATTGGTCGCCAGTTCTGGGTGATTCGCGACTTCCTGGTCGAGAAGTGGCGGTTCGACGAGCTGTACAACGTGCTGTTCGAACAACCGGTCCATGTCGTGGGCCGCTGGTGCCAGGGGTTTGACCAGAAGGTGCTGGACGGGTTGATTCACCTGTTTGGCCGCCTGACCGTGCAAACCGCGATCATCGACCGGGTGTTCGATGAACGTGTGGTCGACCGACTGGTCAATGTGTGTGGTGAAGTGACCTTTGCAGCTGGTCGGTCCCTGAAGGGGATTCAGACTGGTCGGCTGAGGCAGTACGTGATGTTCATCGCCCTGGGGGTGGTCTCATTGTTCGTGCTGGTGTTTGCGTGCCTTCCGAGGTCGTAAGGGCTGAAAAGCCCTCCGGTGAGTTCCCCTGAGCTTTGACTGACCACTTCCCGGTGCTCTGCATCGATTGATTGAAACCATGAGCGACGCAGCCCTCCTCTCACTGACGATTTTCACTCCGACGATCTTCGCTGTCTTGTTGATGGTGTTTGATAAGAAGGCGGTAGAAGGCATGCGCGTCTTCACGCTCGTGGGGACGCTCGTCACGTTCCTGCTGTCGCTGATGATGTGGCAG
>JANOKO010000287.1:0-1212 GCA_031419335.1 Planctomycetota bacterium | reverse complement strand
GCGGTCGCCATTTCGTGGGCGTACACCAACTCCAACTGTGAGGCCCGCGACAGATCTGCGGGAGTGATCATCTCGCGGTCCAGTGGAACCGGACCTTGTTCGAAGTGCCTGATCGTCTCCTCATAGGGCTGCCAGTTCAGTGCGTCCAGACGAACGAATGCGCCCAGCTCCTGGCCCCCTGTGGCGTCACGATACGACTTGAAAATTAACTCGCTGCAATAGATGCGATCATCGTCCATTTGATACCGCACATCGTACGGTTTCCCCAGATACTGCCGTGCACTTCGAATCATGGCCGGGATGTATCGCTGGTTCCCCGAGGTGAGACGATAGACAGCAAAACCCTGGTCCCTCCCACGAAAAAGCACCTCTCTCAACGGAGTGACTTCGACCTTTCGATATGCCTCGTACACGACCCAGCGTCCATCGAGCTTCGCCACAATGCCGCAGTGGGAGTATGGCGATCCCGAGACTCCCTCAATCGCGTTGACCAGACGAGAGGGCGGCAATGATTGAAACAGTATGTCCCCTTCTTGCGGGGAGTATTTCCAGTAAGCGACATAAGCTGGCCCATAAGCCCAGCCCCAGAGGGCCACGACCACCACCGTGCAAGCCGCCAACGTCACCGCCAAGAAGCGGCGGTCGCGTGCCTGTCGGACGGTATTGACCATGATCTTCACAACGAAGAGTGAGGGGAGAGGTCTGGTGATCTCGCCATTTGCCGAACACTCCGGCGTGGCGACCCGAGCAGATCATAACCACTGGAGCGGATGCGGGGCCGCATCCACTCGGTGGGAAGTTACACCATGTGTGTGCATCAAACAGTCAGTGACCGCCAAGTTCTTCGCCCTCTCTCCGGCCCGCCTCAAATCTGCTTGGGCAACTCTTCAAACCAGCCGATCTTCCGGCGGTTCCGGTAGTAGAAGTTGCCAAACCCATAGGCCGAGGCCGTCAACGCGTAAAACAACAAGACCCAGGTCCCCACGTGCGACAACACGGGAATTTCGGCGGGGTAAGGAGGCAACACCCAGCCGAGGGCCACCACCGTGCCACACAGAGTTCCAAAGAGGGCAAAAGTGGACAAATACTCGACAGCAACTCGCCAGATCGATTGCAGCACCGACCACGGATTGGCGGCCAGCACGCTCAAGTGCAGGGCGGTCGACATCAAGGCCATGGGAAACAGGAATAAACAGACACTCAGAATTGCTC
>JANOKO010000286.1:0-9117 GCA_031419335.1 Planctomycetota bacterium | reverse complement strand
GCGAGGCTCTCCGTCCAGGGGGCCATTTCAACGAATAACCATGCCATCTCGAATAAGCACACGGCGAAGAACAACTCGAAAGCAATTCGCCAAGCTGTCCACGGTCTTGTGCCGAGATCCCGCAACACGGGAATCCGGGGTGACAGGAAGTAGGCCCTGATCGGGTGGGCAAGGAACATGATTCCTTGGGCAGCGATTAGGAAGTTCCAGACGTACATGATCCAATGTGGCATGGTGGGACTTGTCTGGTAGATCGCATTGTCAACGTCGACTGGGGACGGGATAGCCAAGTCTCATGGTGCTGAGCATATCGAAAAATGTCCCTGACAGAAAACTCGAAATGGGGGCAGTCTGACTTCGCCACGAAGCACTGAGTGCATCTGAGGAAAAACTCAGGCACGTAAAAAACGTGCCCCACGCAGGACTTCAACCCACGCGGGCTTCGGCATCGCAGATCACCTGATACGCCGATTCGCTGTCGCCAGCTTCGCGGAGCAGTTCGACGAACCCTGGCTGTTGCAGCATGCGACCGATTCGGGCCAGAACGTGCAGGTGCGTTCTCGCGTCGCGGCAGATGACGAGGAAGAACATATCGGTTAAGGAGTTATTGGCCGCTCCGAAGGGGATCGGCGACTGCGTCCGGCCAAAGGCCACGACCGATTCGCCGATGGAGTCGATCAATGTCTGCCGGGGGTGAGGCAGCGCGACGCCGAAGTCGAACGCGGTCGACATCAGCTCCTCGCGCTCCAGGACTGCTTTCAAAACCGTGGCGGGTTCCCAGATTTGGTACGTACGACCAGCGACCTCGACGAGCCCCTCCAGGATTGATCGCTTCGTGCGGCCCTCCAGCGGGACTTGCACCGTCTTCGGAGTCATCAAACTGGTGACCGGGATCTCTGGATTGAGTTCCGGCGAGCGCTGTGAACTCTCAACCACAGCCAGCTCGGGGTCAGTATAGGTCCGCATCTCCTGCTCGAGCCACTGCGTGACTTCGGTGGCCTGAAAGGTCCACTCGCCGCCACGTTTATGACCCGGGATGCGACCGCGATTCACGAGTTTTTCCAACTCGCGAAGATCACGACCGAGATGTTGGGACAATTCGTCCAGAGTAAACCAGTCGTGAGCCATGACGCACGAGACCACAGGTGGGCTGGAAATCAGGAGGGCAGCCACAAGGGGGGGTCTGCCAATCCTTCCCACCAGACAAGCTGCGGTCGGAGCGGGCGGGCTGTCTATCGCACATCGACTGGCGTCGCGGCGGGCACCAGACAGCCAAGGGACTGGAGACAGCGGGTCATTAGACTTTCAGCGTCCTGTTTCCACAAGTCCCGCGACCAGACTTCCAGTTCGTACCAGCCGCGATAGCCGTTGGCTTCGATGGCGGAGACGATCTCAGCCAGGGGAAGTTCGCCCTCTCCGGGCAGTCGGCGATCACTGTCGCTGGTCGTCTCTCCCCAGTCGCTGAGCTGGACGCTGGCGATCCACGGAGCGATCGACTCGATGCGTTGGAGCAGGTTCTTCTCGTGCCCCAAGTGGTACGTCCCGAACGCCAAGCCGAGGTGGGAGCTACGGAACTCGTGGATGACGCTCATCGCGGAGTCGAGTGAGTGGAGAAACGACCACTCGTGGAACAGGGGCCGCATCGGCTGGAGAGCGAGACGGACTCCGCATTGATGGGCCACGGGCAACAACTCGTTCAACCCATCGACCAGCAACCGGCGGGCATGCTTGCGAATGTGTCCGGCGATGGGACCGGTGACGACGGTCACGACCGGAGCGCGAACTGCCTCGGCCAGATGGATCAACCGCATCCCCTCGACGATGGCCTCTTCATACGTGTGGCCGTGAAGTTTCGCGAAGCCACCGACTACGCCGATGCTGGAGACCTGAACCCGGCTGCCCCGTAACTCGGAGAGGATCTCCGAGACCGACAACTCGGCAAGCTTGAGGTGCGACAGCCCGATCCCCGGAATCCCGGCCTGCCGATACAGCGGCAGTTCTTCTTCGAGGGGCAACCGCCGCGTGGTGGTCTGGTGGATCGCGACCCGCGACCACCAACTCGGACGCTCCACCATCAGAGCGTGCTGGGCCACCCGCGAGAGACCGGGGCGACTCAACCAATTCAGCAAACGACGAGGCAACGACATGCGTCGGAACTCCGGGGGAGGATGCAATCGCTTCGGCCAACAAGTGCCGAAGCCCACTCGCTCTGCGAGCCACGCACGCCTCATCCATCCGCGTTCAGTACGACATCCGGGCTATCCGCGACATAGACCCACACATGCACATGCGGGGCTCCGCGGAAGTACCACACAAAGGTCGGCCCTTCGAGCCGCCAGTAGTCCCACACCTTGTCATCGCCCAGGTCATCGGCACCGTAGAAGGCCAGCGAGCAGCGATCGAGGCCGCCGTTCTTGGTCAGGCACTGGGTCACTTCGTCCTTATCCTTCTGACGGTACGGCTCGATCAGGCTGGCCAAAACGCCTTGGGCTACGGCCTTCTGATCGGCAGACATATCGGCGATGGAGAGGCCGGGGAACACACCCTTCTCGCCCTGGAACGGGACCGCGTCTTCGGCGGGGATGTCGCTGACCTTCGCCTTCTCACGCTGCTTGCCATCGAGCATGGTGTACAGCGAGTTGGCCTTCAGAGCCTGCGGCCAGAAGACGTTGCCGGGGTGATCCTTGGTCTCGTTGAAGCCCTTGGCGGCGTGCCCGTAGAAGATCGGTCCGCCGAAGGCCACGTGATCGGCTGTGTTGCCATCCGCGCGGACGGTCAGGTGCCGCCCGGTCATCACGAACTCGAACTTGCCCTTGCCGGGTTCGCCGAACAGGGCGATGGTTTGAGCCTTACCGTACCCGCCCGCGTCGTCCTTCAACTGCTGCTTCACGCGGTCGTGCCACTCGGGATTATACAGCCCCCAGAAGATCGCCTCGATCATGTCCCGCTGATCACCTGTGAAGAACTCGCCGCCGACGTTCATCGTCTTGGCGTCGGTGATGCTCCAGTTGTTCGACACGCGGGTCCGCAGCAGACCCCGCTCATCGGTGTGGTCCCACGGGAAGCAGAGCTTCGACTTCTGCGTCTCGCTGAACGTCCCATACAGCTTCTCGACCAGCGTCTCCGATTCCGGACGTGACACTTTGGCGGCGTCCTCAGCCCGCAGCGTTGTCCCACCCAGGACACCGGCCACCGCCGCCCCGGCCAAACCGGTCCGCACGAAGTCGCGTCGAGTGAACGTCTGCTCGGCACCACCACAATCACTGCACGGCTGAGTAGGGAACATCGACGACTCCAATGGGAAGAGGGGAATGGGGGCAGCGGTAGTATGCGCAGCGCGAATCGTTCTCGACAAGATGCAACAGCGGGGCATTTGGAAGAATTTGTGGTGGACTCAATCTCCACATTCTGTTGTTGACAAACGGTGCCTCAGCCGACAAGGCCCGTCAGCGTCCCGCTCGCATCCGCGAATTGGTCGGACTCCAGACCCATCCGCTGCGCCAGCGTCAGCAACACATTCGACAACGGCGGATGCTTGTCCGGATCGAAGGCCAAGTGTTGCCCGTGTTTGAGCCCCAGCTTCCTTCCACCCGCCACAATCGTCGGCAGGTTCTTCGGCGAGTGCTCGCCGCCCTTGCCCGAGTTCATGCCGCTGCCAAACAGAATCATCGTGCGGTCGAGCATGTGGCTGTCGGCTTCCGTCGTCGACTTGAGCATCGACATGAACCGGCCCAGTCGCGACAGGTGGAACTTGTCGATCATCGCCAGCTTGGCCAGCATCCCCGCATCACCGCCGTGATGCGAGAGTTCGTGGTGGTTCTCGCCGCCGCCGCCATAGCCGCCCGCCTCGCGCGACCACTCGAACGTGATCACCCGTGTGGTGTCGGTGATGAACGCCAGGTACGACAACTCCAGCATCACATCGAGCCACATCGGTCGGTCATGGGCATCACCCGACCTGCTGACCAGTTGCAGGCCGGTGTTCTGCACCTCGGCCTTGGGCTTGTCGATCCACGATTGCATCCGCTCGACCTGCTTCTCCGTCTGCCGCACACTGGACAGGTACTCGTCCAACTTGCGACGATCGTTCGTCCCCAGCTTGCGATCAAGAGCAGCGGCCTCGGCAGCCACGTCATCCAGGATCGACCGCCGCTCCGCATACCGCTTGTGAGTGGCCACCCGGTCCCCCGCTGACTCGGGCACGAAGAGCCGCTCGAACAGCCGCTGCGGCGAGTTCTCCGACGGTAGCGGCGTCCCATTGAGGTCGAACGACAACGTGTGGCTATGCCCCGCGCCACCGGTCCCCGACTGGTCCCCGAGTTGCAGCGAGGCGTACCGCGTCTCCACCCCATGCTTCTCGGCGATGAGTTGATCGACCGATAAGGTGTTGGAGTAATCCGCTCCCGGCTTGGCCTTGAGGTTCGCAGCTGTCAGCCAAGTATCGGCCCCGCTGTGGCCACCTTCTGAGGCGGGGTGCCCGAGGCCGGTCAGGACCGAGAACTCCGCGCGGTGTTCTTCGAGCACCTTGAGCGTCGGCGACAGCGTGTAGTTCGCCCCGCTGTCGGAGGGCACCCACTCGATGATGTTGACGCCGTTGGGAACATAGCAGCAGATCATCCTTGGCTGGACGACCGTGGACTTCTTCCACGGCTCGAACGTCGACGGAGCCGCCAAAGCATGCGGTAACATCGCATCCAGGAACGGCAGCGAGAGAGCCACCCCAGCCGCCTGGAGCAGATGACGACGGGAGAGCGGTTGGGTGCGGATGTGGAACATGGGTGCCTTTCGACGGGGAACCATCGGCATTCAGTCTACAGGAAAGCTTGGCTGGGGTTGAATTGACAATGAGCAGGAAGCCAACTTTTGTCGACCGATTTCTAACTCCAGGTTGCTCACTGAAATTCCCCTTTCCTCGATGAGTTCAGGGTGTCCCCATCAGTTCGACAGTGGTTCTATGGCAGGTGGGTTCGATGGATCGTCAGCAGCCGGTGAGTTCCCGTGCCAATTTGCGACCGGTCACTGACATCGGGAGTGCGCCGAGCGATTCACGCTCCACCCAGGCTTCGTCCGTCGTCAATCGTGCCGTTGCGACTCCATGCAATTCGGCGATGAAGCCGCGAAGGTCAATCCGATAACGCGTAACGGAGTGCTTCAGGCGGATGAGCGGTTTGATGCCTGAAATGGAAAGGCCGAATTCGCCCTGCAAATGAGTCGTCACCATGTGGGTCAGTCGCGATTCCGAGTGAACACCCGGCTCACACGCAAAGCGAGGGAAATCCCACAACCCCGCCCAACGTTCGGCGGCGCTGCGACGCCGGAGGAAGACGCGACCTCCAGACATCACAGCAACCGTCAGCTCTGTGACATCGGTGACATCAGGGCGAGTCACCTTCCGAGGGATTTCGAGTTGTGTTCCGTGGGCCAGTGCACGGCAGACCCTCTTCAGAGGACATCGCGGGCAATCGGGGTTCTGGGGAGTGCAGACCATCGATCCCAGGTCCATCAGGGCTTGATTGAAATCGCCGACCTGTGCTTTCGGCAGAATCGATTCCGCGAACGCCCAGAGTCGCTGTTGTCCGACCGAGTTGCGTGGATCATCAGCATAACCCAGTAGCCGACTGTAGAGGCGTAACGTGTTGGCCTCGACGATGGGGGTCCGTATTCCAAACGCGAATGAGGCGACTGCACCAGCCACGTAGCGACCAATGCCGGGCAGAGACTGGAGCCCCTCAACGGTGCGCGGGAACCGGCCTGTGTACTGGTCACACACGATCTGCGCCGCCGTTCGCAGGTTGCGTCCTCGGCGGTAGTAGCCCAGCCCTTCCCAGAGACGCAGAACCTCGTCCTCCGACGAAAACGCCAGAGACTCGATCGTGGGGAACCGCGCGAGAAATCGTTCGTAAAAGGGCCTGACCGCTGTGACAGTGGTCTGTTGCAGCATGATTTCGCTGACCCAAATGGAGTACGGGTCACGAGTCTGCCGCCAGGGGAGTTCTCGCCCGAAGCGTGCGAACCATTTCGGCAGCTCACGTCGGATCACATCGGTCGCTGCCTGGGGCCAGACGGCTTCCAACGCTGCCGAGGCGGTCTTGTCACTGGGAAGTACGCTACTTAGAATCGCGGGTTCCATGCCGGGGGCGTAGCTCAGTTGGCAGAGCGCAGCGTTCGCAATGCTGAGGTCGAGGGTTCGACTCCCTTCGCCTCCACTGGCCGGAGGTTTCGGGTCCGTCGACTTCGGTCGACGGATTTTTTTTGGCAGTGCCGTTTGATTGCCGGGCGAGACTGCTCGTGTGTCGGCTGCAGGGATCGTTTTACGCCTCCAGATGTCGATCAGTCTTCGTACGATTCGATGTGAGATGCCGTACACCTCCGGTGCAGAGCTGGCTCGTGGCCCGGCAATATTCAAGCGGGTGATCCCCGCCTCCCACATCCAGGCCAGAATCTTGCTCGCCGCGTGGTGCCGGTCGGAGGGGTCCGCGATGTCCAGACGCAGCGCTGGCTTACCGTACTGTTTCGCCAGTCTCGCCGTGAGTCCCGTGCCCCCCAGGAGTCGTCCGAACGGCAACAGCAGCGTGCCATCCGAATCGCGAACATTCCATTCAGTCCGCTGGGGGTACTTCGCAGAAGGGGTCTCTCGCAGTGGGTAACACTCGGGTAACACCCCGTCTTCCGCCAATCGACCACGCGGGCACCAACCGCCTATCGGAACCCCGAGCTGGAGCGCCGCATCGAGTGCTGCCCGGTCAACTCCGGTTTGTCCACCACTGATGATGGTCAGCGTCCGTGCCATCTCGCGCTACGCATGTCTGGGGAAAGTCGAGGAAGTGAGAGTTACTTGAGTCGGTAGCATACCAGGACAACGGCCTGCCGTCGTCGGAATTACTACCGGACCACCGGCGCTTTCGGCTGGATGCCCGTGACGAGTTCTTGACCCGGCTGGAGTTCACCCGACACGACCTCGGAGAATCGTCCGTCCGTTAAACCGACCGTCACCGCGACCGCGCGCAGCTTCTGCCCATCGGCGACCCAGACGTGTCGCTGACTCCGTTTCTTTTGGGCTTCCGCTCGCTCACGGGCAGACTGCGCGATCACGTCCCCGCTCTCACCGTCACCCGAGGGTTCGGATTCGGTGGGCTGACTGCTTGCCAGACCTTCCAGAATCGGCAGATCCTCGGCACGGACATACTTCGCGTCGGGATAGAACCGCAGAGCTGAGTTGGGGAGCTTGATGACGTTGTCCCGTTCATCGACCTGGAAAGACAGACTGGCAGTCATGCCCGGCAGGAGTTTCAGGTCAGGATTGGGAGCCCCCACGATGACGGGATAGGTGACGACATTCTGTGCGGTCGTCGAACTGAGGCGAATTTCGTTGACCTTCCCCAGAAACAGTTCATCGTATGCATCGACAGTAAATGTCACCGGATAGTTTTTCTTCTGGGCGGCATGGATTTGTCCGATGTCGGCCTCGTCGACGCTGGCATGGACATGCATCTCTTCTCGCATATCTGGGGCGATAATGAACAGTTCGGGGGTCTGAAATTGAGCGGCGAGTGTTTGACCGGGGTCGATCTTGCGGTCGATCACGATCCCGTCGACCGGGGACCGGATGTTGGTATAGTCGAGGTTCAATTCCGAGTTGTCGAGTGTGGCTTGTGCTTGGTCGATGGAGGTTTTCGATACGGCCAGTTGGGCTTCGAGCCCCAGACGGGTGAACATGAACTTGTCCATTTCTGCCTGGGCGATGAAGGTTTTATCTTCCTGGCGAAGTGCAACGGCGCGTTTCTCGTCGTTGATGGCCTGCTGGAGTTGAGCCTGCACTCGCTGTACATCGGCGACCCGATTAGCGAGTGCGGCCTTATCCCGGGCCACGCTCGCTTGGTAGATCCGAGGGTCAATCAGGGCGAGCAGGTCACCCTGCTTGACCTCTTGATTGAATTCGACATGGAGTTCCTGAATCGGTCCTGAGACGAATGATCCGATCGAGACTTGCAGCTTGGGCTTGAGTGACCCGGTCGAATTCACGACGGCGATGATCTCGCCTTCCTCGACTTTGGCGGTCCGCCAGGTGACTTTGCTACGCTCGGCCCAATAGGCTCGAATCGGCCCGGATGCGGCGTAACCCAATCCTCCCAGTACGGCCAGGACGACCAGCAGTTTCAGGAGTGTACGCATGGCGTTTGATGTGTGTCCGACGGAGAGGGATCGCTGAGTTTACGAGTTGTGGGATACGCGCGTCGAGTCGACCACGTGGGAATGGCATCCGCATGTCCGCACAGATCGGCCAGTTTTTACAACGACGGTCAGTCTGGAGGGCACTGGTCCAAACTCTCTCGAGCAGCGTCAAGCAGTAGAACCTTCATAGCACGGTACCTGGGTCGATTGTCACTGAGTCGGGAGCCGACACCGTGGCACGCTTCGGCCTGATCATATTCCCTGAACTCGATCACTGACAAAACCTCCAATTCTCATCGAAGTGGAAACAATCTGGGTCATCGTGCCTTCGAATTTGGCTTGACATGGCGTCTATCAGGATTTTCCATCGTTTTGCGAACTTGCAAATTGGAATCTGATCTCGCTCGATTTGGCTTGATTCACTAGAAGTCTCCGCGATGGCTGCGGTCTGGAGGCCGAATTCACACCAAGTCTGTGGGATTGTTCATGCGAGTGTGAGTCAACCCGCATCGTCTCTGGCTCGCGGCTCGGCAGGAGCCTCGCCCTCCCAAAGGCTTCCCCCTCCACTGACAACTGACCACCCCCCTCTGGCTGACTGCTGAAAGCTGATGACTGACAGCTTTCCCTCATGACCACCTCCCCCCCCATCGTCGAACTTCGCCGCGTCTCCCGGTCCTTTGGGGACCAAGTGGTGCTGCGCGACATTACGCTGCCGGTCCAGCGCGGCGAGACGCTCGTGGTCATTGGCGAGAGCGGGTGCGGAAAGAGTGTGACGCTCAAGTTGCTGATGCGGCTGATGGACCCCTCCTCCGGGGAAGTGCTGTGGAACGGCAGGCCCATCGCCCCGCTGTCGGATCGAATGTTGAGCCGCGAGCGACTCAAATTCGGCTACCTATTCCAGATGGCAGCCCTGTTTGACAGCTTGACCGTCTACGAGAACGTGGC
>JANOKO010000285.1:0-4582 GCA_031419335.1 Planctomycetota bacterium | reverse complement strand
CAACTGGAGTTGCCCACCAGGCGACTTCTGCCGTCGATAAAGTGCGAGATAACCCTCGTGGTCCATCATCACGAGATCGACAAGTCCGTCTTGAGTCCAATCGACCGCTACGGGGGTCGTCCGCCACTGCGTGACCAACTCTTTGCCTCGCGGTGCCCACCAAATGAAGGGCGGCTGGGCAGGGCGGTTTGTCCACTCAACTTCGAGAGGAGCAGCTGAGGCGAGCAGGGGCGCGTTACGAGTCCCCACATTGCGGAACCAGACGATCTTTCCCCAGATCGAGTTGGCGATGATGTCAGGCAGGCCATCACCATCCCAGTCGGCGATCGATTGGGTGGTGTATCCCCACTTCGCTTCGAGCGGACCTTGGATGGAGCCCGAAGGACCAGCTTGGAATCGGATCGGGGTAGCAGAGCCTTCGACCGCCAGGGGGATCGGTTCCGCGAACTTCGGTTCGGCCACTCCCGGTCCACTCAGGTTCTCGATGAACCCGATGTACCCCGCAGTGTTGCCAGAGAGGATGTCAAAGTCCCCGTCGCCGTCCCAGTCGAAACCGGTGGGCGACGCCAGCGCCCCGAATTTCACATCGGCGGCCTGCTGCCGGAAGTAGCGTGGGGACTCAAACTGGGGTATGCCGTTGACGATCCGGCCCGAGTGCTTCACGTACGCGACGCGACCATCCTCATCACCGACGATGAGGTCGGTGTGCCCGTCGCGATTCCAGTCCACTGCCACCGGGTTGATCATCTGCAGGTCCATCGCCAACGGCTGGCCGCCGGTCGCGTGGAGTTGCCGCCCGGCTGCGTAGACCGGAACGGTTTTCGTGCCGGTGTTTTCGAAGTACGACAATCCATCGAGAAACTCGCCACAGACCAGGTCAAGGTCATCATCTCCATCAAAGTCCGCCAAGTTGGGCCCCGGCCAGCCATAGGTTTGGACCGGTCGGCCTCCCGCGAGCAGTTGCTGCGGCTCGTCCCATTCCGGCAAGGCGTTCGTGCCGAGATTCTTCAGCCAATACACCCAGCCATGTGGCTCCCCGCCCTGCCAGCGCCCCTGCGAGTCATACTTTGTCCACCAGTCGTTGGTGGTGAACCAGCCGAAGTCGTCCCACGACTCTTGCCCCACCAGCAGGTCATGCACTCCATCGCAGTCGTAGTCCGCCAGCCGCCACTGATTCTGGCGCAAGTGCTTGATCGGGGCCACGCGGTCTTGCGGATGAATCGGCTTGACTGTCGTCCAGTCGCCGGTCGCGTGGTCCGTAATCTCATCGTGCCCGACCAGGACACGCGGCCGTCCATCCACCCAGGAGAGGGTCATGTACAGCTTTCCCGGCCCCAGCCTCTTTGGCGGTAGAAAGACGGGAAACTCCTCCGTCGCCGGGCCGGGGTTCTCGAACACATAAACTCCGTTGAACGGTTTATCCGAACAACTAATGACCAGATCGAAATCGCCGTCCTCGTCATGGTCCCAGGGCATCGGAAAGGCGTACAGACCGACGCCAAGATCGACGACGAGACTGGGGTGGTTGTGGGCCACTCGGCGGAGCTTGACATCGCCCGCTGTGGTGCCAGCACCTACACAGTGGAGGACGAACAGGATCGATAACCAGATAGGAGTTCGCATGAATTGCACTCTGTTCGCGTGACAGGACTGCCCACGTGTCGTGTCGGAATGACAACGCACGGAGACATCCGAGAAGTAAATGTGACCCCTGTCGGGAGGCCCTGTGCAGGCATCAGGATGTCAATGAATCTCAGTGGTGCCCCACTCATACCGCACGTGTCCGCAGGATATCACGCAGTGCCTCGATTGCGCGGTCGACTTCTTCCAGCGTGTTGTAATGCAGCGCCCCCAGACGCAGTGTCCCGTGTGGTTCCAGCCCGGCAGCTTCGGTGAACGAGAGGGCGTAGTGGTTCCCGTGCCAAGCTTGAATCCCCCGTGCCCAGAGCGAGGTCGCCATCTCCCGAGGAGACAATGACTCGTGCGTCACCGAGAATGTGGGAACGCGATCGGCCAGACGTTGTTCATCGGTAATACCCCACACACGCAGCGACGGCGTAGATCGCAACCCGGCTAGAAACCGCTGCGACAAGGCTCGCTCGTGAAGGGTGATCGCCTCGTAGCCTCGCACCAGTGCGGCGCGGCGTGTCCCCGTCTGAAGTGGGTCGGGGTGGGGGGCACCCAATGACGCGATGTGATCGATGGCCGCCCGCACTCCAGCAATACCTTCGTGGTTCTGCGTTCCGGTCATCCACCGCCCCGGCAATTCATCCGGCGCGGGCCGCAGCTTGTAGGGCCGGATCGCTTCGAGCCATTCCCGTTTTCCCCACAGGATTCCCACATGCGGTCCGAAAAACTTGTAGGCGGAGCAAACGAGGAAATCACACCCGAGGGCTTCCACATCGATCAGTCCGTGCGGGGCATAATGAACGGCATCCACGAACGTCAACGCCCCGACCTCTTTCGCCATGCGCACAATCTCCGTCACCGGGTTGATCGTCCCCGTCGCATTCGAGGCTAGGCCGATCGCGACCAGTCGAGTCCGAGGCGAGAGTAACTCTCGATACCGATCGAGATCGAACGTGCAGCCCTCCATGCAGAACGGGACTGTATGGACCGTCGCTCCGGCGTCTTGAGCGGCCAGCACCCAAGGGGTCACGTTGGCATCGTGGTCGAGCTGGCTGACGATCACTTCGTCGCCGGGCTTCCAGATACTGGCGATCGCACGGCTGGCTGCCAGAGTCAGGCTCGTCATGTTGGCCCCGAAAGCGACCGTATCAGGGTCAGTCGTTCCCAACAAATCCGCCACAGCTTGCCGGGACTCAGCCAGCAGGCGGTCGTTCTCTTGACTGGTGGCGAAGACGGCTCCGCAGTTTGCATTGGCCCGGAGTAGTGAATCGCTGACAGCATTCACGACCGATTGCGGCACTTGGCTCCCGGCGGGACCATCGAAAAAAACCAGCGGGCGACCTCGATGTTGACGCTGCAAAGCAGGAAAGCGGGCTCGGATGGAGGACAGGTCGAGAAGCATGGGTGAGTTCCAGAAGAGCTGCTGTGACACATTCAAGATCATCGGGGACGCTTGCTCAGAATGCGAGCGACATCAACGGAGTGTGGATTTCTCAAAGACCATCCGAGAAAACATTCCACGATTGAGGACATGGTCCAAAACAACTTCCCGTTTCACCCGTGGAAGTTGAACAGAAGGCAACGAAGGGACATCTGCGAAGGTTCTTCTTTTCCCTCGTTAGCTTCTGTTCTCCATCAAATCGCGTTGTTGTTTTGGACCAAATCCTCAGATTCCACTGGCCGCTCGCCAAAACGGGTTCGGTGAGCAATATCCGTGGTGGAAACGCTCTCAAACGGTAAGATGTCACTCTGCTGTGAAGTCGCTTTTCAACGGGTGATTGGACCGATTGGTGAAGCGACTCGGTGAGGGAGATGTCTAGCAATGGCGCTGTCCTGGATCGCCACGCTGTTGATCGGGCTGGCAGCCGCAGCGGCGGGCTGGGGAATGCTGACTTCGGACGGAGGTTGGCTGGATGACCTGGAGCGAAAATGGGCTGATCAGTTGCGGCGGCTACGCATTTCGAGCACTCGGTTGCGGGTGTATCTGATCTGTTGGCTATGGATCACCGCGGCTGTGGGCGTGTTCTTGTGGGTGGGATTCAGCACGCCGTTATTTGCGGTGAGTGCGCTGGGTGTGTTGTTGAGTGTGCCGTGGCTGATCCTCCGTAACTTGGCGACCCGTCGTCATGAGAAGATTGAGGACCAGTTGGCCGACGCGATGGTTTCGCTGTCCAGTGCGATCCGCGCGGGGCTGTCCTTGCCTCAGGCATTGGATGTACTGGCGTCACAGTGTCCGCGTCCCATTCGCGAGGAATTCCAACAGATCCACGGGGAGTACCAGTTGGGCAAGACATTGGATGTGTGCCTGAAGGAAGCTCGCGTCCGGCTGAAGAGTGAGAATTTCGCGCTCTTCGCCGCTACGATGGAGGCCAGCCGTCAAAGCGGCGGACGCCTGAACGAGGTTGTCGAGCGAATCGCCGTTTCGGTCCGCGAACTTCACCGATTGGAGCGCAAGATACTCGCCGAAACGGCTCAATCTCGACGGTCGGCGCTGTATATGTCCCTGGCTCCCGCAGTGATCTTGGCAATGTACTGGGCGTTTCTCGATCCCGGCAGCGTCGAGCGGCTCTTTGTCGAGCCCGCGGGACAACTGGTGCTGGTCGCTGCTGTACTCCTGGATATCGTGGCATATGCATGGTCCCAACGAATCCTGGATGCGGATTTGTAGTCGGGGCCACGAGTTGCTCCGAACCCGACCCAACTTCTGTTTGTCTTGGATTGCAACAAGTCCAGCCCCTCACTACGATTCCGCCCACATGGCCAGATAGCTCAGCTGGTAGAGCACAGGACTGAAAATCCTGGTGTCGGCGGTTCGATCCCGCCTCTGGCCACTTTTGAGATCCCCGAATGCCGCCGAAACTTTCGGCAGCCTGTGGGATTTTGTGTTCTTAGAGCCCCGTCAAGCTTTGGTTTGGGGTTTGCCTCCGACAGGAGCGAGGCTCCTGCCGAGCCA
>JANOKO010000284.1:0-5616 GCA_031419335.1 Planctomycetota bacterium | reverse complement strand
GAATGCGATACGCCGGTGCGTAACCGGGGCGGCCCCGGAGGAAGTACAGGCTCCCTGCCATCAGCGCAAAGAAGATCCACTCGGTGAGTACGACGCGGGCACCTACGGGGACAACTGGGTGGTGAACCGCCCGCTGACGTTGATTACTAGCGATGGCCAAATCACAACGCCCACTCCGGGTGGTGGAACTGAGTGGTGTGCCGCGTTTACTGATGAGATTCAGACGGCGGTCGATGGCTTGGTGAGTGGAGAGGAGCCACGCATCCTCAGCGGACAGTTGGCACTCGATGCGCTGCGAATCTGCCTGGCGGAAGCCGAGAGCATCGCCACCGAGCGTGTCGTTGCCCTGTAGCAGCCTGATGCAACACCTGGCATCAGGCGGGTGCCAGTGCCACTGAACAGTTCAAGTGGCCGCTCAGTGGGTGAGTCACAGCAATTCATGCTCGTTGGATCCCGGCTCGCCCTGGAGCAGTGGACCTTGCGAGATATCGACCACTTCAGTGCCAGCGATTTGATCGTGGATGCAACGCCGCTCCTCTCCAAAGATCATGCAAATATCCACGAGAGCATACATCGGTCCCACGCAAGGTATGCCAGCGATGAATGAGTTCACCATCCCCCGGAGGACGAACGTCTTCGCGAATGTGGCAGGTTCGCCAGTTTCATAGTCGGTGATCTGAGTATTAACGAACCACTTTCCAATCGATTGGCTGCGAGTGGCCAGTAAGTAAAGATTCAGTGCGAGGAGTGTGAGCCCGCCCATCAACACAATCAAGAGGCCAATCAGAGCAATCTCAGGTGTGTCGCTTTGCTGGTCCAGACTGGCCCAAATCATCAATATGTAGCCGGGAACAATGCACACAAACTTGCCGAATCCGTCAATGAACGCTCCCAGGAATCGCTGGCCCAAGTTTGCAATGGGATAGGGGCTGCGGCTCTGTCCAGGGGCACGCCGCCGATTCCTGCGCCGACCCAGGACGAATTCGGCATCGAGAATCTCGTCGCAGAACCGGCACTTTCTCGCGGCTGCAGCGATCAATTCACCACAGACTGGGCAGGGTCTGCGTGCCTGACTGGGCTGAGAATTCACATCGAGAAAGTTCATGAGGTCGGCCTCGGCAGTCACTCTTGTTTCGAGGGCTGCAACCGGACCGAGAGCCGGGGTCGGAATCATCACCCCACAGTCCGAACAGACCAGCGTCCCCGCCGCATCATCCCGAGCACTCAGTTGCTTCCCACAGGCGTCACAACGGACTTCAATGCTCACAGTTCGCTCCGAGACGATTTCCGAACGGCGGGGCAGCCGCGCTGATGGGGCTCATTTGACGTGAGTCAGTCCAAACACCAAATCCGATCATTCTGCATCAAACCTGCTCAAGTGCAGCCACAGTGTCCATGTTTGATTCCGATGAACCAGCATTCCTACTCCGCCTCATAGAATCGATTTGCGACCCAGTGCTCGCCACAGAAGAACACGAGCAGTACCGCGAGCAAAATCGGAAACACCTCCTGCCCTAAGTCCGAGGACCGGATGTGCGACTTCAGCTCCTCAATCGATCGAGCCAACTGATAGCGGTCGGGGCCGAGGATGTCGTTCAAATCTTCGACCGTTAGCCGACTCAGATCGCATTCATTGGGTTTCAGGTTCACGCTAAATCCAGTCAGCGGGAGTGTGTCGGCTCCCTCCAGAAGTGTGTACGCTCCCGCTGTCTCCGTGCCAGTCTCCGTCAGTGAGTCTCCATCCGGCGGGATCACCTTCTGCGACTGCCGCAGCCCCGGCTCACGGAAGAGCAGTTGACGCTCGGCGGCGTGCGGGATCAGGGAGAGCCTGACTTCCTCACCGCAGAGATGATTGAACTGTTCGACCTCACCACCCGCGCCGTAATCAGCCAGTTGCTGGACGAATGCAATCCACATCCACGTTTCACCCAACGGTCGAGGGAAGCTATTCCAGCGATTGGCTTGCTTCTCGGGCAAATGGGTACCCGACGTGAACATCAACACACGCCCCTGACCGTGGGACTTTTCCAGAATCGCCGGGGACCGGTCCGGATCATCATACGTCGCCAAGACGCTCGCCCCCCCGGCGGGCTTCACCTTCCAGAACCGGTAGAAGGAGACTTCGTTCTCCAGCACCGCCCAATTCTGCTCCAATTGCCGATACTCGGCGAATAAGGGATGGGCACGATTGGAGGTCGAAAATCTCAGTTGGTATCTCGACTGTGGCTTCCAGTGGTCGAGTGCTGCGGGCAGACAGACCTGGGCAGCGGTTCGGTCGTATTGGACCGAATCGATCTTGTCGTCCCCGAGCGTTACAACCAACCCGTGTCCTTGCTCGACATGCTTCGAGATCAGGTTCCACATGGCGTCGGGCAAGGCCGGAATATCCTGTAACCAGATCACGGCGGACTTGTAAATCAGGGCCTCGGTGAGCTTGCTCGGCGTGACCACGGTCGCTTCAAAGACATTGGACTCGGTGTCGCCCTTTTCAAATGGGGCCAGAGCCAGTGCGACATCGAGCGCTCGGCTGGGCTGTGGCGTCACGATCAGAACCGGCGTCGGTGGACCGGCGAAAGCCGTGAAGTGCCGGACGTTGTCGGCTGACAAGGGGTCGCTCCGGTCGATCTGCACCACACCGTGTACCACGGGACCGGTGAGTCCCTTAAGCCGGGGGAATTCAATCTTCAAGGAGGCATTCGGCGTCAGCTTGACGCGTGCCTCCCCGCGCGGAATCAGTTGCTCCTGACCGTCCAGAATCGAGAGCTTAAGCGTGACCTCTTCTGTCATCCCGGTGCTGGCGATCGTCGCCTGCACATCCAGGCTGCCGCCGACGGAAATACGTTCGCGGGAGAGTCCAACCTGCGTGATTCCCGCGTTCTGCGGTTGCTCTTCGCCAATGTCGATCAGATAAACATCGATCTCTTTGAGACGCTCCAGGTCGGCCTTAAGCGGCTGGGAAACTCCCGCACTCCACGCCGACTGGGCGAGGTCAGTCAGGATATACACCCGGCGGATGAACCGGTCGCGGCGGGCGTCTTCGGCGACGGCTCCCTGCTCTTCCAGTGTCCGGCGGCGGTCATCCGCTTGAGCCTGGAGTGCGGACCGCAGACGCTCGTTCAATGGCAGCGCCACCGCGCGCGGTTCGAGGGCCTCGATTCGAGTTTGTGCAGTACTCAGCGTCGACTGGAAAATGATCGGGTTGTCGCCTGAGCAATCCGCAATCGCCACTCGGCTACTCGCGGGGAGGTCGCCCAGATGGTTTTTGGCGATCGCCTTCGCCAGGTCGAGCCGTGTCTTGCCCTCCTGCGTATACGAAGTGCTCTGGCTCGTATCGAACAGCAACACAGCTGCCACGGGCAGATCGAGCGCTGTCATCGGGCGTGGGTCTTTGATTTCAGCCATGACTCGCCGCTGGTAGGGCCAGCCGACGCAGAGCAGCAGTAAGGCCAGCACTGCCGTGGTCATCCACACACGAGCCTTCGACCGCCGCTCCATCAGGTCGGGCTTGGTGATTCCCCGTGACCGCCAGCGATGCAGTAACGTGAAGTAAGCCCCCATGCCTCCTGCAATGATCGCAGCCAAGACTCCCCACTCCAGCCCGCTCAACCCATAATTTGCCGGAGGCAGCGATGGCCGCGTAAGCGCCAGCACCAACACCAAGAGCACGCTGACTCGCAACAGCAACAACCACAAATGCCGCAGCCGAAATCGCCGCGAGTTTTGCTTCTGTCGCGACTGAATCAGCTTGAGCGCCGGAAAGATGACCCGCTTGGGCTTCTGCTTCATCAGGAAATGCAGAATCACCGGCAGTGCCGCGAATCCAACGCCAAAGATGAGAGCAGGATGCAGGAGTGTCATGACGAGCGAAGCAGGGACCGGGTCGAGATAGGGACAATCTACTCGGTCTGAGAGATCGCAGCGACTGAACCCCAAGGGAATGACGGGGGCGCATGTCTGCATTCATGTCTGCGGAGTGAACCTCGGGCAGCACTGGCATTGACTGTTTGAACAAAACCGCCACGGATTCAATATTTGGTTGTTGACGCCCACAACAACCTACGTAAGTATTGTCAACAGTTCACTTGCCCCTTCTGAAAACTTGACCGTGGCAGTTCCAGACAGCATCGCATTTGAAAGGCAATCGAATAATGGTTCACCGTTCTAATCACTCATGGGGTTGGATGGCAAAGTTGATTTGCATTCTGGGGGGGGGCAGGCAAGCGGCGTAAGCAGTCACGGGGGCAACGGATCATGTCGGTTCCCGCATTGGAAGTTCGGCTGCTGTTGGATACTCCGCCGCCGGTGACACCCGATACCGTAATCTCACAAGGAATCAACGGGATTGATGGAGTCGTCGTGCTGTTGATCGGCCGCAACGTCGATTGGACATCCTCAGCATCAAGTGCGACGGGCCATCTGTTCGATGTCCCGGACAGTTGGAAGATGACGAACTACTCAATTCAATTTGGCATGACGAACAGTGCCCCACCACTGTCTGGGTACGCGGGAACGCTCACTGCAACACTGACAACACCTTCTGTTGAGTACAACCAAGTTCGCGGGACGACAGGCATCAATGGTTTATTTGTCACCGTCTCAAATCTGTTCGGCGGGGGCTTTCCTCCCGGAGAATGGTCGCAAGGAGGAACGGGGACTGGTGGATTTTCTGTCCACAAATTCCAAGACGTTGTCAGTTCCCAAGTGTCGCTGACAACGTCAAACGGTTGCAATACAGTGGTTGACGATGAGTCGGGAGTTGGTGGTGCCGACGCGGGAGAGATGACCGTAAATCTCCATATTTTTGCGGCGGGCACCTATACGATGACGTTTGAAGTGGTCACGATCTTCAGCGTCTCTGGAGGAGGTGCGGGGGGAAGCGTTTCAATGAGTAGTGGAGTCAATCACACCTTGAACAACCCCGGCACGGCTCCACTTACAGCGCGTTTTTCCGACACCATTCAGCGAACCGTTTCGATTGGTGACGATGGTTCTGGAGTTGCCTTCCGCTGGACGCCCACGATCGGCATGCATCTCGCGACGGTCGAGAATACAACGATCGAAGGCCACATCGCCCTCACATCCATTGAGCAGCAGTGAGGGAATCTACGGAGATTGACATCATGGGTGCGATTGAAGAACCAGCCACACCCCAACGACCATCCTGGTGGTGGTCGTCCTTGCTCGTCGTGACATGCGTCTGGGCCGTCTTTCCGACGGCCATCTTGGTCAAGGAAGTCTCACGGCATCATGCGGTCTGGTTTCTGTGGGACAATCCCAGCGGAAAGGGGATGTCGAGGCAACTCGAGAAAGAGTTACGCAAAGATTGGAGTGAAGTCACCTTAGAGTATCGGCCCGTCTGGGTATTTCATCGCACGCCTATTCGGCTGTATCTGACATCGATCATGGCCTGCCTTGGGTTGGCCTGTTGCTGGGCCGTACGTCTCAATCGACATCGAGATCGGTGGTTCAGCACACTGGGAGTGTTCACTCTCGTCTTGATGGCGTTCATCATTTGGACAAGAAGTCCCGCCACTCACGCCACTCAACTGATGAGCGTCTGGCATGTTCTTGGGGGGCTGTTTCCTGCGTCGTTGCTGTTGCCAGCTTGGTGGTTAC
>JANOKO010000283.1:0-1258 GCA_031419335.1 Planctomycetota bacterium | reverse complement strand
ACAGTTGACGGGGATTGGCATCGCAAACTCCGATTGTAAAGGTGATGTGAAGTGACGAGAGAGAGAGCCCCCCGAATTGGAACCGAGAGGAGAGCTTCCAACAAGTCTGCCGGTCTCGCCTCATCCGTATTGCCATAGGTTTGACAATCACAGTCAATCACCGAGTACACTACACGGAGCTATTTTCCGCTCCATGATCCGCGTGGATCGTTTGTGGGTGGACCACTCAGTCCCGGAAGGATCCTCATGCCACCTCGCCGCTATGTTGTTCGCTACGGCACGCTCCGTCATGTCGCGGAGTTCGGCACGCGCGGCAGTGATGAGGAGTACACACGCGGCGACCAGGTCGTCATACGCAGCCCGCGCGGCATTGAGTGGGGCGAAATCCTGTGCGAGGCGACCAACCGCACGAAGGAGTACCTCGGCGGGAAGGACATGGCGGGCAAGATCCAGAACCTCGTCACCCCTCAAGACGAACTCAAGAAAGAATCGCACTGGAAACAGGAGCAGGACGCCTTCCTGCAAGCCCGCCGATTGATCTCGGAAGCCAACCTCGCGATGCAGTTGATCGATTCCGAGATGCTGCTGGGCGGGGAACGGATCACGTTCTACTACACGTCCGAGGCCCGCATCGATTTTCGCGAGCTGGTCAAGTCGATGGCCCAATTCTTCAACATGCGGATCGAGATGAAGCAGATCGGCATTCGCGACGAGGCGAAAGTCCTGGCCGACTACGGCGACTGCGGCAAGCCGGTCTGCTGCAACACCCATCTGACCGAGATGCCACCGGTGTCGATGAAGATGGCCAAACTGCAGAAGGCGAGCCTCGATCCGAACAAACTCTCAGGGCGTTGCGGTCGGCTGAAGTGCTGCCTGCGGTACGAGTACGACACGTACGAGGAGTACAAGCGCGAACTGCCGGGGGTGGGAAAGTTCGTGGTCACCAAGGACGGCAAGGGGAAGGTTCTGGCCCAGGAGATCCTGGCCAAGAAGGTGCTCGTCGGGTATGAAGACAACCGCCGGGTGCTGGTCGATGCGATGGACATTCTGACCGTGGTCAGCGCCCCCGGGGCTCCGCCGAGGAAGCCGGAACTTGACGACGAGCGAGCGGAGTAGGTGCCGTAGCTACGTTCGCCAGAACGTGGGCGACCGTCAAAGACTTCCAAGTGACGCAGGAACATGAGGGATTGAATGGTGTGCCTGCCTTCTGTAACCTTTTGTAGCTCCACAACCTAGACGCTCAAGGCAATGTCTTGAG
>JANOKO010000282.1:0-3595 GCA_031419335.1 Planctomycetota bacterium | reverse complement strand
CCGCCTTCGACGCAGCATCCGCATGACAAGCCTCCGCCCGCGAAGACGAAGTCGGGCCGCAAACGTGGCGGCCAACCGGGGCATCCCAAGCACGAGCGGACGCTGCGGCCCAGCGCCGAGTGCGACGCGATCGTGCCGGTGCCGAACTGGTTGAGGAGTTGCCAAGGGTCGGCGATTGTCGCCTGTTGCTCCGACACAGGACGTTCTTTTTCGGAGAAAAAGGCGACACTGGGGACCGGCTCGACGAGCCACTCGCCGTCGCCGCGCTGCGCACGCAGGATGAGTCGCAACCGCTCCTTGGAGTCGGGTGAGTCGGCGGGATAGAGACTTAGTTCCTCCCCCGGCCTCAGCTTCCCTCGCGTCTGACCGATCAACCGCCAGTGGGTCGCCCCCTCAATGCCCAGGAACAAACCCTCCCACTTTCCGCCCGTCGCCGCTCGCACGCCGCGCAGCTTGGCCGGGACGACGCGGGTCTCGTTCACCACGAGCAGATCCCCCGCCCGCAAATACGTCGGCAGGTCGCGAAACATCGCATGCGTGATCGACCGCTCTGCCCGATTCACCACCAGCAACCGCGAAGCATCCCGCTCGGCCAGCGGAGCTGAGGCGATCAGCTCGGGTGGGAGGTCGTAGTCGTAACTGGAGATGGCTCCCCAATCGACCGGGTCCGATGGGACGGCATCAGATGTGGGGGACGCGGAGGTCATGGTGGGAGGATGATGTGTTTGCGGGGGAACCTCAATCCACGACGAACGCCCGGTCACCCGAAGTGTGCGTCCCGTTCGTCGGCGATTTCTCCGAAATCGCCGGTTCGGCGCGATTCGTCGGGACACCTCACTGATAGCCTATCCAAAAACTTCCCAAGTCTTCGGAGACTTCGGAAGTTTACCGTGGTTCTCGGATAGGTTCTCAATACATCTGAATGGAAAAGCCTGCCGCGCCTGTTTTGCCAGAGTGCGATTCTGATTTGACATAAGGTGTGTGTGTGTGTGTGTGTGTAGGTTACGAATATGTCGATTTTAGCGATTCTGCATGGAATGCGGTTTCGATCCTCCAAGGATAGGTGTTCCCCTCAAATGTGGAGTGTCGCTACAATGTCAAAGTCATTCGCAACCCGTTTCTTGATTGCCGTGCTGGCGTGCGTGCTGGTTCCCAGTCTGTGCGAGGCAGCTTCTTCTGTGTTCGATACTGGAGGTGGTGCCGCGATGTGCAATGGCTCAGCACTTCGACTCAGGTTCCTGGCCAAAACCATCGGTACGCCTGGGCAGACAGAAACCGTAAAGATCGTCGAGCTCGCTCCCACCGCCCAATACAACTTCATGGGAACCTACTACTTTTCGTATTCATGGAGCGCCATGACAGTCGGCAATGGCACCCTCTACGCCTACGATGAAGAAGTGATGGTGGAGTGCTTCATGAATGGTTCGTGGGTTCCCTACACAATTCAACAAAGTAACATGAGAGCCATCCCCTAAGCTGTCTGCGATCTCAGGAGAAGTCATGCACTCTCATCAACGTGGCTTCACAGTGACTGAGGTCTTGGTTTCGATGGCGATTGTGGGGCTGTTGGTCGCGGTCTTGTTGCCCGCTGTCCAACAGTCTCGTGAGTCGGCACGGCGCATACAATGTCGAAACAATCTCAAACAATTCGGGATTGCAATCGCGGATTTCCAGTCTGCTCAGGGGGTCTTTCCGACGGGGACTGTCAAGGCGGGGACAGTCCAATGCGAGAACGCCATGTGGCGACTGCTTCCGAGTCTTGGCTACCCTGATGTCCGCGAAGATCTCATCACGACCTTCAACAGTGGAGTCCCTCCGACGCGCCTACCCGTGTGTGCGATTCCCTTGTTCAAATGCCCCAGTGACACACTGCATGACGGTCCCTTTGGGTTTTCGAACTATTTGATGAATGATGGGACGAAATTTCGTGACTCCGAACGCACGAATGGATACCGACAGGCGATGTTGCGTGACACGCGACCGAATGACATTACGGACGGGTTGTCGCAGACAACTGCCATGGCCGAACGACTCGTCGTTATCCGCGGCTTAACGGAAGCAGGGATGAAACAAGATGCCAAGCGATATCTCTGGTTTACACAGACCCGGTATTCTGGACCCAACGAAACTTTGCTCGCGGTGAAGGAATGCCGCGAACATCGGACGACACCCTTTCCCCAATATCGCGCGGCAGGGATGTCGTTCTACCAAGACGAACACATGGGGTATGACCACCTGATGCTTCCGAATGAAGTGGGGTGTTACAACGGTCCCGAAGATTTCTCCACAAACAATTACTATTTAATCCCCGCGAACAGTCAGCACGTGGGTGGCGTCCACATGCTGTTGTTGGATGGCAGTGTTCATTTTGTCAGCGATCACATCGATGAGACCGTGTGGCGTGCCATCGGGACAATCAACGGCCATGAAGCGGTCTCGACGGGATTCTGAGAATGATCATGAACCGCGTGTGCCAAATACTTCCAATGCTCTGGCTGCTAACCTCGGCCGGATGCGGGCCGCATGTTCCAGCACCGATTGAGCCTGTTCCCCCCAATGAGTTCGTATCGCGCTTCGTGATGCTTCGTCTCGACCGAGGCAAGAGTCCCGTCGAAATTACCGACGACATCGAAGTCATCGTGAACACCGGGTTTGTGGCTCACATCAAGCTTGATCCTCGGGGCACAATTCCAGAAAAGTACGTTGACAGAACAGTCGTATTTCCCGAAGACTGGAGCATGATGGTCACGATCTCCCCTCGAGATCGCCAGCAATCCGTGGAAGACACCATTTATAACCATGCGGCCCCGTTACATGCGACGCATCCCTATGGCCCCGTGAGCAGAAGTGTCGGTTCGGCACTGATGACGGAATGTGGACTGACACTCGAAAACTCCCCGCAGGGAGGTATTCCTTTCCTGGCCGATGGAGTTAAGTCCAAAGAGAAAAAACTTTCCTATTGGACTTTCATTTGTGGTCCGAAGGACTTGCCGGGCGAGTATGTGTATGAAGTCAGACTGCTGCCGACCGGAGCTTGGTTGACAGCCTTTCGATCCGAATACGGAGACCCCGTGGTCTTGAGGCGAGGGTTACTCCGGGTTCTACCGGGGAGTTCCGAACAAACTCCATGATATTGAGTGCGTGATATGGGCCGGTCGGCGACGCCAAATTCAGAGTCGGGAGTTTTTTTGAGTTTACACGCGACGAACGTCCGCGAGTTTCTCACAATGAGGGGATCACTTCCCCACGATGCGAGAGATGCCGGTGTCGTTCGAATACCACCCCTTCCGGTTTCTGCGGAACTTGGCTCGCAGTCGCGAGATTGTGGGAGTGCTGCTGCGCCATGGGTTTGATGATTTGATCGAGCGGATTGGGCTGCGGCGGTATTTGCAGTGGGGCAAGCGGCTGTTCTTTCGCCGCGATCCGACGGCGGACTCGCTGGGAACACCTCAGCGGATTCGCCGGGCGCTGGAGGATCTCGGTCCGACGTTTATCAAGTTCGGGCAGGTCATCAGCACGCGGCCCGACTTGGTGCCCGAAGACGTGATCGAGGAGTTGTCCCGTCTGCAAGAACGGGTGCCGCCGTTTCCGGGAG
>JANOKO010000281.1:0-3245 GCA_031419335.1 Planctomycetota bacterium | reverse complement strand
AACGTCGTGATCGCTGTTCCAGCGGAGGAGACTCGCTCTAAACGGCCATGTGTCAGCCCCGAACTCAGTGTGTAGACCAATTGGGAAGGTGTGTTATCTGGATCGCTCGCGGCGAGTTTGCTGCTGCTGAGAATTCCGCTGCCGCTCTCAGTCACAATCAGCCCTGTATTCACCGTGAGGGTGGGAGCATCGTTCATCGGTGCTATCGTGATTGCAATGGATCCGGTTGCTGTCGCCGTGCCGTCAGTGAGCGAGAAGCTAAAACTGTCCGAGGTCGTCTCCCCACCATCATGTACGTAGCGGACCGCACTGCTGTTGAGATCAGTTTGTGTAAATGTTGTGATCGCCACACCCGGCGAGTCCACTCTCTCTAAGCGACCTTGCGCGGGAAGCGAGCTGACCGTATACACGAGTTGTGTGGTTGTGTTGTCGGGATCAGTCGCAGACAGATTCGAGTTCGACAGGAATTGAGTCCCTCCTTCGTCCACGTTGAGTCCCGTATTCACTGAAATCACAGGGGGATCGTTCACCGACGTGACCGTGATTGCAAATGTGTTCGAGAGATTCGCCGTGCCATCCGACACGGTGAAGTTGAAAGCATCGACCACCGTCTCCCCACCGTTGTGGACATATCGAACGATCCCTCCGTTGATGTCGGCTTGAGTGAACGAGGTGATCGACACTCCGGCGTTCGTCGAAATCTCTAAACGCCCATTGGCGACATTCGTAGTGACCGTGAAGACCCGCTGAACGGCAGTATTATCCGGGTCACTGGCCGCCAGCTTGGTATTGCCGATCGTCAGAGTGGCCCCCTCGTTGATGGTCAGTCCCGTGTTCGTGGAGATGACCGGGGCATCGTTCACATTGCTGAAAGTCATCAGCATCGCGCCGGGTCCGATCGAGTCGACCCCATCCGTGACCGACAGACTGGCCGTCGGCGCTGCTTCGCTCCCATTGTGGACGAACCGCACGCGGCTGCTGTTGATGTCGTCTTGGGTGAATGACGTGATCGCTGTCCCCGGAGACGCGGAAAACTCAAACCGGCCCTGGGAGACAGAGTTCACCGAATAGACCAGCAAGGTCGAGGGCGTGTCATCATCGTTGGTGAGCAGGTTGTATGTCGTCAGCGCGAGGCTTTGGCCTTCGGAGATCGTCATCCGGTTGGCGTCAAAGTCGGGAACATCATTCACCGGCGTGACCGTCAATGTGAGCGTCCCCGTAGCTGATTGTGTTCCATCCGAGACCGAGAACGTGAAATACTCCGCCGTGCTTTCGGCTCCGCTGTGAACGTAGACGACCTGGTTGGCATCGATCTGAGCCTGGGTGAACGAAGTGATCGAATCCCCTGGCGTGGAGGCCAAAGCCAGATGACCGAAGCCGAGGCCACCCGTGACGCTATACGTCAGGCTCCCCGCACCGTTATCGGCATCGGTGGTACTCAGCTTGCTCGACGGGATCAATACGGTGCCACTTTCGAGGGCCGTCAGCCCCGTCAGCGCCGAGACGACCGGCATGTCGTTGACAGGAGTCACCGTCATAGAGACCGACCCACTCACCGTGGCCACTCCATCCGACAACGAGAAGCTGAAGCCGTCCGAGGTGGTCTCGCCGCCATCATGCACGTAGCGTATGGAGTTGCTGTTGATCTCGGCTTGGGTGAATGTCGTGATCGCGATTCCAGCCGCGGAGACCCGTTCTAACCGGCCCTGCGTCAACCCCGAACTCAGCGTGAAGACCAATTGGGCGGGGGTATTGTCTGGATCGCTCGCAGCGAGTTTGCTGCTGGTGAGAATACCGCTGCCGCCCTCAGACACTGTATTTCCAGTGTTCGTCACGATCACCGGGGCGTCGTTGACTCCCTGCACGATGATGGTGGCCGTGGCCTGGGCGGTGTTCCCGAGTGCATCTGTAACGGTATATTCTATGAGCTTCGTTACGGACTGCCCGGCTGCGAGAGCCTGCATGCTTTCTCCGGGAGTGAACATGAGTTGTCCATCGTCGAGCACCACGGCGGTCGCCACACCAATCAGGTCCGACAGATCGACGAGCGACACAGTCAGTCCGCCTGACGTGGCGGAGTTGTCGTTATCAAGTAGCCCGGCCACGGTCTGGCGCTCGCCGTAGCTGAGGAACGTATCGGTCATCGACGCATACTGGGCGGCGGTCCAGGCGGCGGAACGGGCGACGTTGGACAGCCGCACTTCGTCGATCCCACCGGTCCAGTATTGGGAGAGAGTGGATGTCATACCCATCTCACCGGCACCAATGGTGATGTCGTCGTCACTACTCCCAAGTGAGGTCACTCCGCTTTGAGTGGCATTGAGCGTCCCGTCGACGTAAAGACTAGTGGTTGTCTCCGACAGCACGCCGGTCAGATAACTCCAACGATCCCCGGGAAGTGAGCCAGCGGTTCCGACCAGATCCGGGGTTCCCGTACTGTTGACGACTTGTGTATTGTCACTGGCCGATGTCGCCAGACCATAGGATTCAAAAGGAAAGCTCAAGATAAGATGTCGGCGGTTGACAATCCGTTCCCAGGAGCCGGAGTCACCCGTGGAATTCGCCCAGGCCTCAATCGTTAACTCGGACGGATCGACCGCTGTCGGATCTGACGCTGTGCTGTTGATGCGAATCGCTTCGTTAGTCCCATTGAAGTTCAGTGCGCCACCGATCGGGCCGTTGATCTGGTTCGTCGCGTCCATGCCGATCGATGTCCCGTCAACATTGCTGAACGACGAGTCTTGGACCGTCTGGGTTCCCGACGGATCGCCGTTCAAGTGCCAGACGCCAACGTACCCATTCGACCAGACTGCGGTCGGGTTCTGGCCAGCGGGTGCGGTCGAGTTCCCGTAGTACATCCAGATCGAGTCCGTACTCGAGCTGGCATCAATTTGCGGCACCTTGACCCAGATCGCCGAGCGCCCCAGCGGGTTCCAGGTCTCAATCTCATAGGCCAGAACCTGGCCATTGGCATCGACGAACCGCAGATCCTCGCCATTGCTTTGAGCCAGGCTATAGTCGAACCGATTCGAGTCCAACGTCACCAGGACCGGGAAGTCGGTGAGGTTCTCCGCTCGCGTCGAGTTGTCGAACGTCAGTTGCATCCGCGAGGACCAGTTGGCGTCGAACCACTGATTCGCGGAGTGGAACACCTCGTCTTCGGTCAGCGTGTAGGTCTCATCACGGGCCGTCGGTGGCTCGCCGGGTATGGCCTGAAAAGCTAGGGTCCGGATGGCCTCCGCTCC
>JANOKO010000280.1:0-1012 GCA_031419335.1 Planctomycetota bacterium | reverse complement strand
CTACTTCGAGCTGTCGATATATTTCTTGACGGACAGCTCGTTGATAGAAACGATGATAATGAGATTTCCACCAAAAAGATCGCTGCATTTGTGAGGCTCCTTGAGGGTTCAACTCAGGATCTCGTTTCTACGAACGGGATGGTGTTCCTTGTTGACTTCATGGCATCGAATGACATCAGGTTTGTTCAGATCGACAATTGCCTTGCTCCTGTTCTCTCGAGTGGTGACTCCACTGCAAGAATGCTTTCTCATCCGGGGTGCATTGCCGAGGCCCGTGAACAGCTATTGCAGCGGTTCGAGGAACTCGTGCTTTATAATGGCGAGCCGGTGTTTTTGAAGCCGGAGGGCGTAAAAGATGGGGACACGGCGGTTGGGGATTCGAATAATCCGGGGGCAGACGCCGGCCAGCTCACCGAGGGAGGGATCGCTACGTCGCCGGAGAGGCGGTTTCATGACCTGCACGACGCAGCAGCGTGGATCGAACAGAACTGGCCGGAGTTTGATCTGGAGACCAATCACCCCATGACCTGGCGCGCGGGGAATTGAGTTCCACGAGCGGCACGCCACTCGCCCCTACAAGAGAACCGGAGAGCCGGGCGGCGTCAGCCCCCGGACGGGTTGGGCGCGGGGCGACGCTCGCGGAATCCGGGGACTTACGGCACCCGGCTCACCGAAGGGTTTGTGGAGTTCCTGCGGGAGTATGGCGTCAGCCGGTTACTCAAACGCCAGCCGACTGCCCATGAACCCGCCGACCGGATCGCCGAACTCTGCCGCCGGGCTGTGGAACTGCTACTCGACCAGGGCGACCACGCCCGAGCGTCTCGGGTTCTCGACCAAGCCACCACCCTCGCTCCCCAGCACCCCGACCTGCCCCAGCTGCGAGCACGCCTCGATCGGCTGAAGATCACCCAACAACCCACCGAGCCCCCTCCCCCGCCGGAAGCCGTTCCACTGAAACCGAACACGTCTCGGTGAGCCGGGCGGCGTCAGCCCCCGGACGGGTTGGGCGCGG
>JANOKO010000279.1:0-1959 GCA_031419335.1 Planctomycetota bacterium | reverse complement strand
CGCCGCGTGCGGACCGGTTCGACCGGTGCCTGTCTGTCCCCTCACTCCCCCGGAAACCCCGCATGCCGTCGCAGCCGCACGTCATCCGCGATGTGGTCTCAAGCCGCTTCAGCCTGGCCATGCCCGTGCTGATCGTGGGGGCGGTGTTGGTACTCATCGCACCTCTCCCAGCAATGGTGATGGACGTGCTTCTGGCGGCCAATCTCACGGTCTCACTGATCGTGCTGCTGACCGCGATTCAGATTCGCAACCCGCTCCAGTTCAGCACGTTTCCCTCGATCCTGCTGGGGACAGCCCTGATTCGGCTGGTACTCAACGTCGCTTCGACTCGGTTGATCCTGACCCAAGGAGCCACCGCAGGTAGCCACGCGGCGGGGGATGTCATCTATGCTTTTGGCCAGTTCGTGGCCGCCGGGTCGCCCGCTGTAGGGATCACGATCTTCGTGATTCTGGTGGCGATTCAGTTCCTGGTGATTACCTCGGGAGCCACACGCATCAGCGAAGTGGGGGCCCGGTTTGCCCTGGATGGGATGCCCGGACGCCAGGCAGCGATCGACGCTGACCTCCATGCAGGTTTGCTCTCTCGCGAAGAGGCCATCCACCGCCGTCAACAACTGGTTCGCCAGGCCGACTTCTACGGAGCCATGGACGGAGCGAGCAAGTTCGTCCGAGGCGACGCGGTGGCGGGACTGCTGATTACCGCGATCAACATCGGTGTCGGACTGCTGCTCGGCGTCTTCGAGCATGGGATGTCGTTCTCCGAAGCATTCACTGTCTTCACCACGCTGACCATCGGCGACGGACTGGTCGCTCAACTCCCCGCGTTCCTGATTGCCTTGGCAGCCGGTCTGATCGTGACCCGCACATCGGTCGATTGCGACCTGCCGCAGGAAACCGTCACGCAGATCTTCCAACATTCTCGAGTGCTGTATATCACCGCCGTCGCATTGTCGGTCCTGGCGTTCACGGGTCTGCCACTGCTCCCGATGATGACGTTCGCGATTGGGTGTGCGTGTCTGGGCTGGCTGATTGATGAGAACCCGGTGGCAGGTCGGATCACAAGCAGCCCGGCGATGATGTCTCGTTCTCAGCCACACATGGCGGTCCACGTCTCGACCTCGCCCGCTCACGCTGCCAGCGATCCCAAGTCCCAACTCCACGTCGAGCCACTCCAACTGGATCTCGGTGTCGGGTTGGTACGGCTCGCGGACTCCGAAGTCGGTGGTGACCTGTTGGTGCGAGTGACTCAGTTGCGGATGCGGATTGCAGAGCAACTCGGGTTCATCCTGCCGAAGGTGCGGATTCAGGACAACCTGCACCTCGAACCGTTCCAGTACCAGATTCGCCTGCGTGAAGCTTGCGTTGCCCGCGGCGCAATCGATCCCGATGCGATGTTGGCCGTCGAGACGAGCGATTCGATTGGCATACTCGACGGCGAGCCGACCAACGATCCACTCAGCGATCGACTGGCGTGGTGGATCACCGGCGAAGAGGTCGACCGTGCGAAGTCGCTCGGCTTCCAAGTCATCGAACCGCAACAGGCCATTGCCAATCACCTCGCTGCTGTCGTCCATCGCCACTCCGAAGAGCTCCTCACTCGGCAGCAAGTCCACGCTCTGGTCGAGAACCTTTCGCAGCGGTCCCCGCAACTGGTGGCCGAGGTTCTGCCACTCGTTCCGGTGGCCAAGATACACCGCGTGTTGACGCTGCTGCTGCGAGAGCAGGTGCCGATCCGCGACCTCGAATCAATCATTGAAGCCCTCGGTGATCACGCCGAATCGGCCCGCGATCTGGACGACCTCGTCGAGATGGTGCGGCGCTCTCTCGCCCGCACCATTTGCCAACAGTTCTGCACAGCTGACCGCCGCCTCGTCGCTCTGACGCTCTCGCGAGAGTTGGAAGACGAACTCGCCTCGCTGCAACGCACCTCCCCCGCCGATCCGCTCGGCGCGTGGCCGT
>JANOKO010000278.1:0-5958 GCA_031419335.1 Planctomycetota bacterium | reverse complement strand
GTTGACGCGGTAGAACTGCTGAATGGTCAACTTGAGTCGACCCCGGTCTTGTTCTCCGCCCAAGACACGGAACGGTGAGCGGGCGGAAACCGGCATCAAGTTCTGCACGGTGCCTTTCCCGTGGGTGGTCGAATCGCCGATCACGATGCCTCGGCGGTAGTCCTTGATGACCCCGGCAAAGATCTCGGACGCCGAGGCTGACATGCGGTTACAAATCACCACCAGTGGGCCGGTATACAACGCACCGGGGACTTCATCGTCCAACTCCTTCACCTTGCCGGAAGGATCCTTCACCTGGACCACCGGACCTTGATCGATGAAGTGTCCAGAGACTTCGATGGCTTCACTCAGTGCTCCACCGCCGTTGCCGCGCAGATCAACGACCACAGCATCCACACCACCAGCCTCACTGAAATCGCCCAGAATTGCCTCGACATCGACGGCAGCGCTCTTCTCATCTGCCGCCTCAGTCGCGGCGAAATTCCGATAGAACGACGGCAAACTGATAACACCAATCTTGCCCGGCCGCCCGAGCCGGTCCTTGGTCTCAATGATCTCGCCCTTGGCCTCGGACTCGGTGAGGGCAACCTTGTCGCGGGTCAACTCATAGATCACGGTTTCTTTTTTGAGATCCGTCAACACTTCGAGGCGGACTTTCGTTCCGGCTTTGCCGCGAATCTTGCGGACCACATCGCTGAGCCGGGTCTCGAAGACCTTTTCCAATTCCCCGGACTCCTGGCCCACGCCAATGATCTTGTCTTTGGCCTTGAGGCGACCATCGATTCCCGCCGGCCCCAGGGGCATGACTTGGTTGACGATCGTGTAACCATCTTCGGACTTCAGCGAGGCCCCGATCCCGAACAGACTCAGACGCATCTGAATGTCAAAGTCCTCAGCACTCTCCGGAGCCATATAGGTCGAGTGTGGGTCGAAACAGGATGTCAGAGCGGTCAGGTAGAACTCCATAATCTCGATCTGCTTCATCTGCTCGATATTTCGCTGGACCGTGCGATAGCGGCTATGGAGACGCTTTTTGGCCTCTTCGTCGGTCTCGTCGTCGAGCTTGAATTGGATCAGGTCGTACTTGATCCGCTTCCTCCAACGCTCATCGACCTCCTCTTGAGTCCGAGCCCACGGGAGATCATCCCCCTTGGTGGCCATCGTCTCGTCCACCGTAAAGTCATGCGGGGCATCAATCAGTGAATGTGCCTTGGTCAACTGAACGACCAGTCGCTCACGGTAACGCTTGAAGACATCGTACCCAAACTGCACATCACCATTCTTGAGCGAGTCATCCAGCGACAAACGGTATTTCGCGAACTCATCAATGTCCGATTGCTGAAAGTACAGCTTGGCCGGATCAAGATCTTTCAGGAATGTATCGAGCAGCATGCTCGACACTCGATCATCGACCCCTTTGCGGCTCACGTGGTACTGCGGGATCATCTGGACGACAATCTTCGCCGTCTCCGTCTCGGGAGCATCCGCAGCCGCAACGGGGGTCGGTGCGGACAAGACGCCGAGTCCCCACACGCTCAGCAGCTGCACTGCTTGAATCCAACGAGGCGAGTTTTCAACCATTTGATCCGGTCCCTGTTCGTTCGAAGTCGGGGAGGTCCGCGCCATACGGGCGACTCCCACACATGGATGATGATTGATCCTACGCGAATCACTCAAACGTCTCAAGGTGCAGTTTGAGGAGGTCAGGCTGTGTTGCGTTTCCCAGGCTTGCTGGATCGCGGCAATCCGGGGGGCCAGCGGGGCGGGGGATTCGGCCTCGTCGCCCGGTCCACATCGCAGGAAACTTTCTTCAGCGGCAATGACTTCTGACTCATTCCATCCACTCTGCGTCGTTCCACCAAAAAAATTTTCAAATAATTGGCCGGTAGGTCGCGCCGAATACGCATGAGTCTTTGGTGCCGTTTGTGTTGTGCAACTCACCTACCCCAGAACGGTCTACCCCAGAACTGAGAGCAGATCATGTGGACTTGGAAACGGATCATGCCATCGAAAGGCCCGAAGCTTCTCGCGCTCGGCACGCTGACCGCGCTGGTCATGGTTGCCACACTGAAAGCCCCTCCCCAGCTTACTGGGTCAGGACAAGGAGACGCCCACTCAGAAGGTGGAGAAGCAGTCCGAGGAGAAGGCTCCGCAGTGTGGCCTCGGTTGGGTCGCTCGGACTCAAGGGCATACTCATCGATGTCTTGCCTGGGTAGCTGCCCTCCGCAGAGAGCGGGCACGCACGCCAAATCGCCTACGTTCTGGCGAAACGTGTCTTGGCCACCCTGCCACCCTCCCGCAGGCAATGTTTTACCAAAGCACCCAGGCAACCCATGTTGACATGTGTCCGAGTGGGAGTATAAAGGCTGGTTGATTGGTCAGGCTCCCGTCGACAGTCTTTGGTTCTCGCAACTCTTTTGTTCCAGCCAGAGTCTCTTCAACGTACTCCATTTTCGCGGCAGTTCCTCTTTTTCCAAGGTTCTCTGATGTTCACTCTCTCCTCGCTGCGGAATGTATGGCGGTCGATCC
This sequence comes from Planctomycetota bacterium, assembly GCA_031419335.1. GTDB lineage: Bacteria > Planctomycetota > Planctomycetia > Planctomycetales > Planctomycetaceae > TH-plancto1. The sequence goes on along the minus strand of JANOKO010000278.1, from coordinate 3,429 downwards.
CCGTGATCAAAGCGGCTCTGGGGGGGCGGCGACGCCGAGGGGGCAGGCGTGCCGAGTTGGCCGCGGGGGTGGAGCGGCTGGAGACCCGGATGTTGCTGGCCGCGGTTGTGGTCGGGAACAACACAGATGCCGTGAACGGAACGGTGACGAGCATCGCGGCATTGATCTCGACGCCGGGGAGCGATGGGATCAGTCTGCGGGAGGCGATTCTAGCGGCCAACAATACGGTCGGGGCGGACACGATCACGTTTAACGCCAGCGCTAATGGCACGATCTTCGTGCCAGGGGAGCTGACGATCACCGAGACGGTGTCGATCACCGGGAACGGGGCGTTGAATACGATCCTCGACGCGGCGGGGACTTCGCGGATTTTCCAGATCACCAACAGCGGTGGCGACGTGACGCTGGAGAAAATGACGCTCCAGAACGGCTTCGCCTCCACCCCCGGCAGCAATGGAGGAGCGGTCGAATTTCAGTCGTTCGGGGGAACGCTGCGGGTGAATCAATGTGCGTTCGACAATAACTTTGCGACCAACTTCGGTGGGGCGATTTTCTCCAATAACGGCTTGGTGGCAGTGAGTGAGAGTACGCTCTCGTTGAACACCGCGCTCAGCCAGGGTGGGGCCATTTGGGCCGAGGCAGGCTTGACGGTGAGCCAGAGTACGATCTCTGGGAACTCCGCAAACTTTGGCGGGGGGATCTACGTCTTCGGCGGGCTGACCGTGGACTTGAGTACGATCACCGGGAACACCATCACTGGGACGGGTGAGGGGGGTGGGATTTATATCTCTGTCAACGGCCTGAACACGATCAAGAATAGCATCGTGGCGGGGAACAACCCCGGCCCCACGATGGCCAGAGACATTCGCCAACTCAACTTTCCACTGAGTGTGCAGAACAGCCTGATCGGCGACAACCTCGGCACCCTGTTGATTCAGGCACAGACCGCCGACAGCAACGGTAACTTCATCGGTGACAGTCAGAACGGCATGATCATCAATCTGCAGTTGGCGGCGCTGGCAAACAACGGCGGCCCGACCCAGACGCACGCCCTGCTGGCGGGCAGCCTGGCTCTCAACTCCGGAAGCAACTCGCTGGTGCCCAGCCTGTTCGCATTCGACCAACGCCTCGCCGGTTTCCCGCGCATCGTCAGCGGAATCGTGGACATGGGGGCGTTTGAATTCCAACTCAACCTGGACCCTAATGACCAGATCAGCGAGGCGACCCCCATGCTGATCCAGTCCTGCACTCCCAATGACATCGGCTTGAATCCACTCGATCAGCTCGGCGGGAATGATGTCGACATGTACTCGTTCACGGCCACAGCCGGGCAGACCCTGTATTTTGATGTCGACCACACGGCCCCCCTGACGCTGAACTCCTACCTGCGATTGTTCAATGCCGCAGGGACTCAGTTGGCGTTCAACAACAACGCGGTCGGTGGGGGAGTGGAGAATAGTGCGACGGAAGCGTATGTGCTGTGGACCTTCCCAACAGCGGGGACGTACTACGTGGGGGTCTCGGCTGCCAGTAACTCGGGCTATAACGCCTTGACCGGAAACGGTGATGCCGGTGGGACCACGACGGGGACGTACACGCTGCAAATCGGGGAGGCATTCGTCCGGGATGATGGCGGTCCCGGCCCCGGACTCTACGCCTTTTCGGGAGGCGGAACTCCCGTTTGGGCTCCTGTAGGTGGGGGATGGCTGGGAGACACCCAGATGACGACAGGACTGTTGAGCGCGAATCGAAGTGCGACGATACTGTTCAGCTTAGTGCCGGGAGCGCAATACCGCGTTTCAGCCACGTATCGTGTCACCACCATGAATACAACGGGGGCGATGTACCAACTCAACTCCACTCCGCAGGCACCGCTCAACCAGGCCGTGCCACCGAATGACTTTACTTACCAGGGGGGCAATTTCGAGACCGTTGGCGTGGTGACCACTCCCCTCGCCGGTATTGGCGCTGGCCTTGTCAACGTGGGCCTCACCAACCAATCCACTGCGGCCAATGTGGGCAAACGTGTCTTTGCCGATGGCTTTATTGTCGAACGCCTGGACTGCATCACGCCGCCACCGCCTCCCGAGGCCCTTGTCTGTGATGTATCTACACCCGTGGCCGATGACACCGGACTGGTGGACTTCGGAACCAGTAACCCCAACGTGAATGTCTATAAGACCTTCACCGTCAAGAACACCGGCACGACCAATCTGACCGTCCAGCCGGTGACCGTGACCGGAACGGGATACGTCATCCAGACCAACATGGCGGCCAACACGGTCATCCTGCCGGGAGGCACGGCGACGTTCACCCTGTGCTTCAGTGGCCCCACGGTTGGCACCTACACCGGAACGGTCAGCTTTGCCACGGATGACCCGAACTCCAACCCCTACAACTTCGCCCTCACAGCTGAGGTGATTGCCGTTCCCGTGGTCTTGGTGTGCGACGTAACCACCCCCATCGCCGACGACACCGGCTTGGTCGACTGGGGATTCACGGACACCTGCGTGAACACCTACAAAGTGATCACCGTCAAAAACACGGGAGCTGCGAACCTGATTGTGCAGCCAGTGACCGTGACTGGGACCGGGTACAGCGTGTCGAGCAACTTTGCGGCCAATACGGTGATTGCCCCGGGAGGCAGCGCGACGTTCACCGTCTGCTTCACCGGCACCACCAATGGAACCTTCGCCGGAACGGTGAGTTTCGCCACGAACGATCCGAACATCGCCCTGTATAACTTTGCCCTGTCGGCCAAGATTGATGTTCGCTATCTGGACAACGGCCCCGTCAACACCCCCCCAGCCGGATTCACGGCCACGAATGTGAATCCGAATGGGCCTTGGTTTGGATCTAGCGGCGGGCGGTGTGCGAACATCCGGTTCGCCTTAGGCCAACTCGCTCCCTCCACGCCCTCGTTCGCCAGTTGGCAGTTCAGCGGACTGATTCCAGGAACCGACTACAAGATTTGGGCCAGTTGGCGGAACGGGAATTCCACGGTCATCAATAATAACGCCACCACGACCGCGAACTACACGGTGAATGACGGTTCCATCGGCGGGCCAACGTGGGCGTCCGCCACGCTGAACCAGCAGGTGAACGGCAACGACCTGATTGACCTATGCGACCCCGGCTGCACCGTTCCCGGCGGCAGCTACTGGGAAACGATCGGCATCATGACGGTGACCAGCACTGGCACGATTGTGGTGCAATTGTCCAACCAGGTGAACGTGTTGAGTCCCGGATTTAACCGCGTGTTCGCCGACTCGATCCGCATCGCCTGTGTGAACTGAGGCATCGAACGGTCGCCCGCATCCTCATCCAACACCCGGTGCGACACGAACCCTTCCCGAGCCTCGCCTCGATTCCTCGCACCTGGAACGAGTTCGACTTCGGGCCGCGGGGTGGCCCCGGTTGGGTCGCTTT
>JANOKO010000277.1:0-2837 GCA_031419335.1 Planctomycetota bacterium | reverse complement strand
CCTTGAGCAGTGCATACAGGCTCTGACCCGACGCTACCTCCAACACGCGCCCCAGGACATCGGTCGAGTAGCTGTAGTCCCAGGTGCTGCCCGGTTGGTCATGCAGTGGCAGCGTGGCTAATTTTTCAGCAAACTCGGCGTTCGTGAAATCACCGGCGACGCCGATACCGGCGTCTAGATAGGCCTTTTTCACCAACGAATCACCAAAGAAGCCATCAAGGTTCTGAGCGCTCGCGACGAGATCGGTGTCATCGACTACGAGGGTGGCGAGCAATGGGTCGTGAAGCTCGGCGATGTCGGCGATTACGAGGCGATGGCGACCAAGATCAACGCAGCCGAGCCGGGGGACATGCCCGCGTTTGCTCCGACGATGGAACTGGGGCTCAAGGCACTGAAAAACAGCGATGCCGCTTCGAAGCATATGATTATTATTTCGGATGGGGATCCTGTCCCGCCTCCACAGCAATTGCTCAAAGACTTCTCCACCGCTGGGATCACCATTTCCACGGTGTCAATCTTCCCGCATGGAGGCCAGGAGGTCGCCGTGATGCGGTCGATCGCCGACCTGACCGGTGGGCGGTACTACTTCCCGGATGACCCGAACAAGCTGCCGACGATCTTCTTCAAGGAAGCCCGCACGCTGAAGCGGAACATGGTGTTCAAGGGAGATGTGAAGGTCGAGCAGGGATTCGCCTCGCCGGTGCTGCGCGGGATCGACGCGATCCCGCACCTGGACGGGTACGTACTCACCTCGATCAAGGAGACCGGGCTACCGGAGAATATCCTGTTCACCCGTCCGGAAGGGGACGGGGACATCGATGACCCGATCCTCTCCGTCTGGCGGTACGGACTCGGCACGACGGCTGCGTACACCGCTGACTTCACCAGCTTCCTCGGCCCCAAGTGGGTCAACTGGGAAAAGTTCGACCCGTTCATTAAGCAGTTGATGATCCGCATCTCCCGCGTTCGACATCCGGGACATCTGCGGATGTGGGCCTATTCGACCGGGGCGGAAGGGGTCGTGATGGCCGAGGACTTCCATCCCGAGGAGATGTTCCTCGATGTGGCCGCTCAGATCTCTGGACCGAATGACCGCCGCGAGATGGTCACGCTGAAACAAGTCGCTCCTCGCCGCTATCAGGCTCAGTTCCCGCAGTGGGGGGCCGGTCGGTATCAGGTGACACTCTTGGGCAAGGCGGGCCAGCGCGAAGACCGTGCCACCGGCGGGTTCATCGTCAGCTACTCTCCCGAGTACCTGAAGTTCACCAGCAACTGGAATATCCTGCGGCAGATTCAGGAGCAGACCGGTGGGCAGATGCTGAACGATAACGATTCGGAGTCCGCCGAAGTCGCCGCGCAGCAGATCTTCAACCGCCGTCAGACCAAGACCACCTCACAGCCGGTCTTTGACTGGTTTTTGATTGCGTTGTGCTTTTTAATTCCACTCGATGTCGGCATTCGGCGTATCCAGATTGACTGGAAGATGATTCTGGCCAGTCTCGGATTCGGCAAGGTGCAAGCCACGACCGCCACGATGGGAACGCTGCTGGCCCGGAAGCAGGAAGTCAGCAGCCAGCTCAAGGGGCAACGCCCGCCTGCGCGGCCTGCCTCGACAGATCCCTCCGTGTCGCCCTCGTTCCTCAACAAGGCCAGCCCCGCTCCCGATCGCACGTCCGCTCCCGTCTCGACTCGCCCCAAGCCGTCCGTCGCCAAGCAACCCATCGTAGACACATCGACCACCAGTCGACTGCTCGATCTGAAGCGGAAGCGGCAACAGGACGGGGAGAAATGACATGAGAGTTGTCAGTCTTCAGTTGTCAGTTGTCAGTGAAGCACTCCGGAAAGCCCACCGGTTGCAACCGGTGGGCTTTGGTCCTCTGCATCTGCGTTCATCTGTGTTCATCTGCGGCAAACCCTCCCCTCCCCATCAGGCTGCACCGTGACCGAAGCTCAACTCAATTCCCTGTCCGAGCGAATCATTGGCTGCGCGTTCACCGTCTCAAATACGCTCGGTGCAGGCTTCTTGGAGAAGGTCTACGAGAACGCCCTGGCTCAAGAGTTGCGTCTGTGCGGAATCCAAGTGGAATCTCAGCTTCCGATGCGAGTCGAGTATAAGGGAGTTGTCGTGGGAGATTACTTCGCGGACCTGCTAGTGGCAGGTGAAGTGATCGTGGAAATCAAGGCCACGAAGAACAACCATGATGTGGTCACTGCGCAATGCTTGAACTATCTCCGGATCAGCGGCAAGCCACTCTGCTTGTTGATCAACTTCGGTCAATCGCGGATCGAAGTTCGGAGATATCGAGCGGATTCACTCCGGAGTCAACCCGAGTGATCGCCGCGACAGGAAGCAGAGAAGTGGCCGCAGATGAACGCAGATTTCCAGAAGGGCGGGCGATGTTGACACATGCCCCCTTCAACCTTCAATCCTCAACGATCCTCCGGATGAACACTCCCACAGACAAAGACATCACCGGCCCGCCCCACTCGCTATCAACCCTCAAACCTCAACGGTCTACCCGATGAACACTCCTGAAGACAATGACATCCTCGAAGTCGACACCACGAGCTCGAGCGCCCTCGACATGGCGGCGATGAAAGCCGAGGCCCACGACTTTGCGGCCACCTTCGAGGCGGTCCGCGCTGAGATCGGCAAGCTGATCGTGGGGCAGGGCCGCGTGGTCGAGGCGGCGATGACGGCTCTCTTCTGCGGTGGAAACGTGCTGCTGGAAGGGGTGCCCGGCCTGGGCAAGACGGAACTCATTAAGGCCATGTCGCAGGTACTCGACCTCGACTTCAAACGCATTCAGTTCACCCCCGACCTCATGCCCGCCGAC
>JANOKO010000276.1:0-1632 GCA_031419335.1 Planctomycetota bacterium | reverse complement strand
CGGCCTTGCTCTGGGTGTCTGTGTCGCGGACGATATTGCTTGCTCGCACTCGCCTCAACCCCCGGACATCGCCTGTGACTTCTCGCCCTTCCCAACGTCCCGCGTATTCGTCTGGAGGGGCGGGACGGTCAGCACCCAAGTTTCCGCTCTCGCCGGAGTTCACGATACAGCGGCCCCTGACTCAAATCGGTCCGCTGGCGACCGTGGTGGCCAAGTCGTCAACCGGTGCAGCGACGCTCTTTCGCCGTCGCCTCGCCGACATTCCCGCTCAAGCCAAACACGGAGATCTCGTGGCGATTGCCACCGAGGGCGAAGGGATCTGGGCGCACGGAGTGGTCAACCCGCGAGCCGAGGCCACCATCCGGATTCTGACACGCGATGGAGTTCCGCCAGGTGAGCCGTGGTGGCGGGAACAGGTCCGCCGCGCGGTGGAGTTGCGGCAGATGCTGGGTCTGGATGCGGTGACGAATGCGTACCGCGTGATCCATGCGGAGGGGGACGGCATTCCCGGTCTGGTGGCTGATCGGTACGGCGACCTGATCGCCATCGAAGCCTTCACGCTGGCGATGTTCCAGCGGTCTGAGGCCCTGGCCCACATCTTGTGCGAAGAACTCGGCGTGTCGAAGTGGGTCGTCCACCCCGGCCCGCGAACCTATGAACAAGAAGGGTTCGAGGCCAAGCCCTTCGCTGCGGAGGGCGTCCGCGACCGCGTGGTGGTCGAGGAGCACGGGCTGAAGTTCGAGGTCGATCTCGCCGGAGGCCACAAGACCGGGTTCTTCTGCGACCAGCGGGACAACCGCGATCGGCTGGTCCGGTTCTGCGAGGGGAAGCGGGTACTCGATCTCTGCTGCTACTCGGGTGGCTTCTCGATCGCAGCTCGCGTGCGAGGAAAAGCCAGCGAAGTGACCGGCGTCGACCTCGACGAGAAGGCCATCGAGCAAGCCCGCCGCAACTCCCGCCTCAATCGCGAGAACATCCGCTTCGCCCACGCAGACGCCTTTCCCTGGGTCCGGGACGCGGTTCGCAACGGCAAGCAGTACGATGTCGTCGTCGTCGACCCCCCGCGATTCATCTCCTCCCAAGAAGAGATCGAGGAAGGCCGCAGCCGCTACTTCGACCTCAATCGACTGGCCATGCAGGTCGTGGCTCCCGGTGGGATCATCGTCACTTGCAGTTGTAGCGGGCTGTTAGCAGCTGAGGACTTCTCGCGGCTGATGATCGGAGCGATTCCGCCGGGTCGATCGGGGCAGATCCTGTACCGGACTGGAGCGGGACCGGATCACCCGGTAGCTTCGAACTGTTCGGAGACCGAGTACCTGAAGGCCCTCTGGATGCGGCTGAGTTAGCCGCCTGGAACTCTCTGTACCCCAACGGGGTTGAACAGCACAGCCCAGGGTCGCGACGCAGGAGCGCACCCTGGGATCAGGCCTAGACAACACCAACCCTGAAGGGGTTGTACACCTTCTCGCACGGTGTAGAACCCCTTCAGGGTTCGGTTCCTGGCGGCCACGCGACCCAGGGTGCGCGCCCCTCGGTAGCGGCCCAGGGCTATTGTGTTAAACCCCCTTGGAGTAAAGAGGATTTACGGTCGAGAAGTGTTCCCCACTGGGGTACTCGTTAAAAGCTCCCCCC
>JANOKO010000275.1:0-3159 GCA_031419335.1 Planctomycetota bacterium | reverse complement strand
TCTCGATCAGTACAACCTTCAGCGGGTGCAACCGCAATCCAGCAATCGATGGGTTCGAATATTTGCATGGGCCCACATCCCTCTTGTTGTCGGATTGTTGTATCTGGCCTTTCGTCGACGGCGAAAGAGAATAGCGGAACTCGCATTACTCCATGCTTCAATGCCCCCACTTTAGAAGGAAAAGCCGTGAACAGTTTCTCTCATGATGTCATCAAGCGGTGGAGTGCGTGCGTGAAACGCACCGTTGTCATGATTTGCATGATGGTCGCCATTCTTGTTCAGCCCTTGGCCGACACTTGCCGAGCGGATGCTTTTGAGGATTGCATGAATGCTCGGTCGCAGGTGTGTTCTGACAATGCCGCTCAAGCATCCGAGTATGTGGACCAGTTTCGCAATTTGGCTCTGGCCTGGAATGAAGAGTTTCGAAATAGAGCGGTTGCCGCTTGCAACGGCAATCAAGCATGCATTGCCGCTGAGAATCAGCACTATGACACCACTGCTGGTCTGATCACGACTAACGCGGCACTGACGGCAATCTATCTTCAGTTTCTGGCTTGCATTACTGAGGCACTCGTGATTTGTACCGTGTTCACTGGTTGATGTCCGGATGATCGGTGAAGGGTGTCAAGTGACGTAGGGTCGGACAAGCCGCTTGGGGCGCTGGTCAACCACTCGATGATCTCACGTTAGATTGGGTGGGCCAGCGCTTCAAAGCGAGCTGCCCACCCTGCACCATACATCCCCCGAGCCTCAAGCCGCGAACACGGCATCCACGGCGACGACCAATCCGGGAAAGGCCCGCGAGGTCACGGACTCGCCCGTTCGGAGTGTCGCCACCGTGTCGATGGCATCCACGGAGAGGGCGATGACCTCAATGGTCATGGCCTCCATGTGAACGATCCACACCTCACGCACCTCAGCCGTCCGATAGTCGGCCAGTTTCGCAGCCAGCACTCCGGGCCGGTCGGACGGGGAGACGATCTCGACCACCAGTTCTGGGGCGGGATTCAGCGGGGCCGGTTCGTGGGCGGGCGGGTTGCGGTCCAGGCGTTCGCGACTGATGAGGAGGAGATCCGGCTGTCGCACCCTGAGTGGAGCTGTGTTCACCAGCACATCGCAGGGGGCCAGTAAGGCCTGGCCCCGCTGGCTGGCGGTGGCGAACTGCCGGAGTAGAACATAGAGATTCCCCTGCGTTTCCTGATGCAGCCGCGAGGGAGAGGTCATTGCGCTGGCTCCGTATCGTCGGTAGACCTTGTCCCCATCCAGTATGTCATACCGTACCTTCTCCACCGGCGAGGCGAGATACTCCTCGTAAGTCAGCGGGCGGGTCGCGCCCGACACGAGGGCCGGTGGGAGGGTGGCTGTGGACATGGGGGCATTCTACCGCACGATGAGGGCGTGATCTATCTCAATGACTCCTCAGCAGGCTGGGCTTCCAAGGTCCAAAACACAGGAGCTTTGCATCGATTCGTCGAGCGAGCCAACGTCACTCTGTCACTCCTTGTCCCTATGGGACAAGAACCAGGACATCGCCTCGCGGTCGACCACCTGAGAAGCCCCGGCCTCAGCAGGCCCAGAGTTCGCTTCGAGTCCAGACGAGAACGGTGGTCACGACTCCCCAGAGCATGGCCGCGATGACGATGCGCCGCGAGGCTGAGCGTAGGTCACTGGTCAGCGAGAGCACCCGCACGAATCCGTTGGCCGAGAGCGTCAGCCACGGAATGAGTAGTGGCATCATGAAGCGGTCCCCCGCGGCGATCGGGACGTACCAGGCCATCATGACCCACACGATGCCGGTCCAGAAGATCAGCACCAGCGCCGGAAGTCGGGGCGTGTGAGATAGCCCTAGCAGGCCGAGCGCGAAGAGTGGAAAGCCGAACAACACGCGTGCGTCTTCCCAGGGTGCGGGGCCGAGGGTTCGCAGGCCGATGAACGCCTCCCACGCGAGGCCGGTGGCCTCGCGCTCGATCAGGTCGGTCACCGAGTGCGTCGCGAGGTACGCTGCACGGGCTTCCGCGAGCGTCATCCGTTCCGCCATCGCGGATGGGGACTCGTACGCATCGACCCAGAGCAAGTATGAGTTAACATTGTAGGTCGGTGAGCCGAAACGGATCAGATTGCGAGTCAGCAGTGGGGATGCAGTGATGAGGAACACGAGGACTAGTGTGAGGACGGCAAAGATCCCTCGGCGGTATTCGCCTCGGGACCACACAGCGAGGACGCCATATGCCAGCCCGGCTCCAGCGAGCAGTAGCAGTCCCGTGCCCTTGGTGAGGTAGGCCAGTCCCAACAGGAGCCCGACCAGCGCAGCACGTTGAGGATTGGAATATGAGGGCGGACCGTTGAGGGTCGAAGCGTCTTCCAGGGGGGCCATCAGTACCAGCCAAGCCAGCCCCGCGAGGCCGGTGAGCAGCGACTCACACACTAAACGGGGCGCGTGATACAACCACGCCCCGTTCGTGCCGAGTAAGACTGCTAGCACTCCAGCTGTCAGCGGACCCCTCCGCCGCCAGACAATCACGAGAGCCAGTCCCGCTGTCACAGTTGCTAACAGGCACGAGGCCCCTCGTCCGAAGGTGACGGTGGGGTACAGAGACTGAATCGCCAGCAACAACGGGTGCCGGTTGGACTCCTCGAACCGCCCGCTCCATAGGTCCCGCCACAGGCTGGTCAATCCGCCGTGGTCGTGGATCTCTCGAGCGGTGACGAGAAACGCGCCCTGGTCATCGTCGAAGGGTGTGTCCTGGTGTTGGGCGACCCAGAGAGTGTTGACCGCGAACAGCAGACCGCCGAATAGGACCAGCCCGCCACCGGATCGGTGGCCCGTGGCAAGGGGAACCTCTCGTGTGCGATGCAGGAACTCGCCCCAGCGGGCCAGTTGTGACTCGAGCCAAGAGTCAGTGACTCGGAGTACCACACCCCAGGCGGCTGTGCCTGCGATCACTCCGACAGCTGCGATGCCCCACAGAAGAGGGGACTGACTGGCGATGAAGAGCCCCTGTCGAATCGTGACAGCTGTGCAGAGCCAAGTGAATGTCCCGACCGCCGCCAGGAGAGAGCGAACGATGCGCGGGTGGGATGTCGGGGAGCGGTCCATGAAACGGGCCGTGAGATAGGCTTCCAGCCTGTCATCGATCGTGGAGATGACAGGCTGGAAGC
>JANOKO010000274.1:0-3388 GCA_031419335.1 Planctomycetota bacterium | reverse complement strand
CCTCGGCCCGCAATCATGGTGTCCGCGAGGCCCGTGGTGAGTGGTTGGCGTTTCTGGACGCCGACGATGGCTGGGTGCCCAACAAGCTGGAACGGCAGATCGCTCACATGCACGAATCGATCACCTTGTTATATGCCTATTGCACGGTCGATGAGAACACGAAGCTTGCGCCGGATCACCAGTCGTTCGATGATCTCTGGATTCGCAATACCATTCCGACATCGAGCGTGTTGATTCGCAAACGAGACTTCGATGCGGTGGGCGGCTTCGACGAGGACCGCTCGATTATGGCGGTTGAGGACTACAATCTATGGCTCAGGCTCCTACATCGCGGGTGCCAGTTCCGAGTCGTCCGCGAGCGGCTGATTGAATACACCCCAGCTCCCAACAACCTGTCTGGCCAATATGGCCGCATGGTGCGGAGCGAGCTGAACAACGTCGAAAAGATCCGAGTGACTTGCGGCGTCGACAACGAGCGAGTGACTCGCAAGCAAGCGGCCATCTATGCCGAATGGGGACAAGCGCTGTTTCACTCACGCGATCTCATCGAGGCCCGCAACTGCTACCGCAACGTGCTGTTGCGTGAGCCGTCGCTCCATGCCCTCATCCGCTGGGCCGCCACATTTGTCCCCCGTCCCGTCCTCGACCTCCGCCGAGCCCGAGCCAGCTTGTAGGCAGTGACAAGTAACAAGTTGGCCCCAGCTCCGAACCCTCTTCCTTCAACCTTTATCCCTCCCATGTCCCTCCGCTCCAACATCCTGGCCAGCTGGGTCGCCCATTTCGTGATGGTCGCGATCGGCTTCGTCATGTTGCCGTTCGTGCGGAACACGTTGGCTCCCGGCGCGTATGGAGTGTGGGTCTTCATCAACACGCTGTCCGGGTACACCGGGCTGCTGTATCTGGGGTTCGGGGCCACGATCTGCCGCTACGTGGCCAAGTATGTCGCGAAGGAAGAGTGGACCGAACTGAACCGGGTCACCAGCACGATCTTCGCCGTCTATGCCTGCATGGCTGGATTGGTTCTGCTCCTGGCGGGAGGTCTGTGTGCCGCAGCTCCATGGATGAATCGCTGGGGCGGACAACCGGTCGGTGAGGTCCAAGCGGTGATCCTCATCAATGGCCTCTCGACCGCGATCGGCATGGTCAGCAGCGTGTTCGGAGGCATCCTGATTGGCACGCAGCGGGTCGGCCTCAAACGGTCGATCGAGGTCGGAGCGGGGGTGCTGCGGTTTGTCTTGGCCATCGGCTGTTTGAAGCTGCGACCGGAGTTGACGACGCTGTCGCTGCTGTTTTGCGGGGTGACGATTCTGGAGAATCTGCTGATGGCCGTGTTGGCCTTTCGACAGATCCCGACGCTGCAACTGCGCCACTCGCATGTCTCCCGCGAGACGCTGCGCGAGTGCCTCTCGTTCAGCGGCTACAGCGCGGTCGGATTGATGGCCGAGCAACTGATCTATCTGACCGACACCGTTGTCATCGGCTTCGCACTGGGGACGAATCAGGTCGAGCCGTACTACATCGCCCTACGCATCTGCCAGATGATTCAGGAGCCGATCGCCCGCATCGGCGAGGTCGTCCTCCCCAAGGCCGGACAGCTGCACTCCCAGGGCAAGCACACCGAACTGGCCCAGGTCGTCGAGCGGATGGTCGCGCTGACCTTCGTGCTGGTCGCTGGATTCTTCATCGGGTCGGTCTACTTCGGCGGAATGCTGATCCGCACCTGGATCGGAACTGGACTGGAGCAGAGCCACCGCGTGTTGTTGATTCTTCTGGCCGCACAGATCGTGGCTCTGCCCATGGTCGTGTTACGAAAGGCGATGCTGGGCATGGGCAACGTCCGCATCCCGTCGCTGATTGACATCGCTGAAGCGGTGGCCAACCTCGCCCTCTCGCTGGCCCTCGTCTTCCGCTGGGGGATCGAGGGCGTCGCCTGGGGCACTTTCATGCCGCTCGTCTTCGTCGAGCTACTCGTGTTCCTGCCGTATGCCTGTCGTCAGGTCGCCGTGCGGAAGCGCGATCTACTGCAACGGTCGATCCTTCCCTGCTTCGCTCCGCTGGCCGCTCTGTGGGTCTTCTGCGAGTTCGTCCACCGTCAGGGTTACCCCGAGGGCTGGCTCACGTTGCTCTCCGTCGCCGCTGCCGGTGGAGTGGTACTGCTCGCCACCGGTTATCCGATCGTCTGGCTGATGCAGCGCGACGAGGGTTCTCCCCCCGTAGGACGGCCTTTCCAGGCCGTCCCCTAACGGAGTGGACAACCGTGAATAATGACCTCGCAATGCACACGACTCCAACCACCGAGTGAAGTTCAACCCACCACGAACGCACAGTGACTGAGAGGGACGGGCTGGAAAGCCCGTCCTACCACCACACACATGACCACCAGCACCTCACCACCGCCCTCCCCCGTTCGAGCCATCATCGGTCCGTCGATGCTGAAGCTGCGCGTGCTGGAGGCGAAGGACCAGTCGACCGCCATGGCCCTCTGGCGTGAACTCGAACAGCGCGTCGAGGTCGTCCCGCTGATGGCCAGCGAAGTCTGGACACGCACTTGGCTGGCGAACTACGGGGAGACCGTGCGCTACCGGTTCCTCCTCGCCGAAGACAACGGCCAATTACGCGGCATCTGCCTCTACACCGAAAGCTCGGAACGCAAGGCCCCTCTGCTTTCCCTAAAAACCCGCCACCTCGGCACAGCGGGCGATCCGATCAGCGAAAGCGTGGTCGTCGAGTACAACAGCTTCCTCGTCGAGCCCGCGTTTCGGCCTGCGTTCATCGACGCTATCTCGCATTGGCTGCTGACTCAAGCGCGTGGCGACATCGTCCTGCTTGACGGGTTCACTTGCGAAGAGGCACGGGAGTTGACCGCTCACTGGCCGGCCGTTGAGACACTCGAGCGCGAGTCCAAGTACCTCGACCTCTCCGTGATCCGCACCAAGGGTGGGGAGTTGATCGACTCACTCGGACGCAGCACGCGGGCCAACCTGCGCAAGAGGCTGCGCGAGTACGGCGACCTGCAACTCGAATGGGCCGAGACGATCGATGCCGCGAACAACATATTTGCGGAGTTGATCGAACTGCACCAAGCACGTTGGCAGTCCGATGGCCAGCCGGGCGCGTTTTCCAGCCGCCGGTTCACGGACTTTCAACGGGCCTTGCTCACCGAACTCTTTCCTCAGCGGCGCTGCGTGGCCTTCCGCGTACGGCACCAGGGAGTCACCGTTGGATGTCTGTTTCTGCTCGTCGATCGCGGGCGGATGCTCGACTACCTGTCGGGTCTGGCTTCATTCGACCAGAAGCCCAGCCCCGGCCTCGTCGCCCACTACCTATGCCAGTGCGAAGCCCTCCAGCGCGGGTTCAGCGCCTACGACTTCCTCGTCGGCGACAAGCG
>JANOKO010000273.1:0-2168 GCA_031419335.1 Planctomycetota bacterium | reverse complement strand
CAAACAACAGCCGACCGAACCCCGGATCAGTCGTGTGATGGGGTGAGACAAAGACAAACGCCAAATCAGGAGATTGTCCAGCCAATTGCTTCTCGATCAGATCAACCGATTCACGAATCGCCTTCCGTGTGTCATGAGTCTGATTTCCGGCACTCGCAAACCGCATGGGGATGCATCCTCAAGGATTCCACAGCTAAGAATAGCCCCACTCTGACCGGGAGTGACGTGAGGATCAAGGCAGCGGAGTGCTTCCATCTGGACCTCCCGATCGGTTGCTGCATTCTTCATCGCCCGCAATGATCCGTGCGGTGTGCCACACGTTCTCGTTCCCGAGCCTACTCGATGCCCATTGATACTCACGAAATCCAGGTGCGCGTCCGGTATTGCGAGACGGACGCGATGGGCTATTTGCACCATGCCAACTACTTCCACTTTTTCGAGATGGGGCGGACCGAACTGTTCCGGGCCCAGGGCGGAAATTATCGAATGATGGAAGAGCGTGGCTATTTCCTGGTCGTCGTGAAGATCGGGTGCCACTACAAAGTGCCGTCTCGGTTTGATGACGAACTGACGATTCGCACGCGAATTTCCCGCCTGACCCCCGCCAAGCTGGAACATGAGTACGAAGTGCTGCGTGACGGAGTCCAGGTTGCCCGGGGGAACAGCGTTCTGGCCTGTATCGATCGGAAGGGGACGGTCCAGCGGATTACAGATGAGATCCTGTATGGAACGGACAGTCCACAGTAACGCAATTGTCCTACGCTCGAATCGCCAGTGACTGAACGACTATGATCCTTCCTGAACACGATTGCCGAGGGGCGACACGAGTGGACAGGGGCGGAGCCGATGCTCTGGGAAGTGGAAATTCATCCGATCGCGGGCGAAGTCGACCGTGAGGGGCAACGTGTTCTGGCTGAGGCCCGCGAGCAAGGTGCCGCGAGCATCCGGGTGATCCGGTCAGCGCGGTCGTTCCTTGTCGAAGGATCGCTCGATGAGGCGACGGTCAAGTCGCGCGTCGTACGCCTACTCGCCGACGGGGTTGTCGAGACCTGTCGTGTGCGAAGGCTCCCCGCCGACGCACCCTCCGCAACTCATCCGCAGATCAGCGACCTCAACCTCGTCAATGTTCTGTACAAGCCGGGCGTGACCGACAACGTTGCCGAGACAGCCGCCAACGCTCTGAAGGCGCAGGGGCTGGCGGTCACCCGCGTGGCCACGTGCCGCAAGTATTGGATCAACGCCGATGCGGTAGCCACCGATTTGCAGAAGCTGAGCCGCCGCGTCTTGGCCAACGATGCCATTGAGCAACTGCTGCCCGGGCCGCTCGGGCTCCACACGATCGCGGTCGGCTCCGAGTACAAGTTCCAACTGACGACGATCCCGATGCGCGGAATGGACGATGCCGCTCTGGCTCACTTGAGCAAGCATGGGCAGTTGTATCTCTCACTCGTCGAGATGCAGACGATCCAACAACACTTCGTCGTGCAGCACCGCGACCCGACCGATATTGAGTTAGAGACCGTGGCTCAGACGTGGAGCGAGCACTGCTCGCACAAAACGCTCAAGGGGCGTATCGCCTACCGCGATGAGAACGGGACGCGGCAGTTCGAGAACATGCTCAAGGAGACGGTCTTCGGGGCGACGCAGGCCTTGCGCCGCAAGTTCGGAGCGAACGACTGGTGTGTGAGTGTCTTCAAGGACAACGCTGGGGTCGTGAAGTTCAACGACACGTTCGACATCTGCTTCAAGGTCGAGACCCACAACCATCCCTCGGCCATTGAGCCTTACGGCGGGGCGAACACGGGCCTCGGTGGTGTGATCCGTGACCCGATCGGGACGGGGATGGGGGCCAAGCCGGTCTGCAACACCGACGTGTTCTGCTTCGCACCGCCCGAGACGCCGGACAGCGAACTGCCGCCGGGTGTCCTGCACCCGCGCACCGTGATGCGCGGGGTCGTCTCCGGCGTGCGCGACTACGGAAACCGCATGGGGATTCCGACCGTCAACGGGGCAGTGTTCTTTGATGAGCGGTACATCGGCAACCCGCTGGTTTACTGCGGCAACGTGGCCCTCCTCCCGGTCGGGATGAGCGAGAAACATGTCGAGGCTGGCGACTTGATCGTCGCCGTCGGAGGTCGCACCGGGCGCGACGGGATTCACGGGGCGAC
>JANOKO010000272.1:0-1298 GCA_031419335.1 Planctomycetota bacterium | reverse complement strand
ATCGCATCAGTACACCGACCGGATGGGAATCCCCACCGTCCGACACTCGGTATACCAACGATCCGAGACCCATCGCCACCCCACCCATGCCTCTTGTTGCTCTGCAACCCAGACATCCACCGCGATGTCTGGGCCACCCCGCCGCCTCGCGTTATCGATCGTGTGCAGAGTTTTCACGCGGGGTGGCACCGGTTGGGTCGCTTTGGACCCTACCGGTGTGCCAGCGGCACAAGAGGTTCGCTCGGCGAGGGCTTTCCACATCGGAACTCCTTCGGAATATCACCCGAGACCTAATCACAGTCCACCCACTCGATGGGTACACCGACCGTCCGGCGCTCCTCATACCAGCGAGCAGAACTCCATCGCCAGTCCACAGCCCGGTCGACAAAGCCCTTTCGCACCGGGTTCTGGTGCATGTACGTTAGCTTCTCTTCCAACTTCTGGCGACTGAAAATCTCGAACGAATAATACTTCGGCTGCCAGAAGCGATCCCCTTCGCCAAACTCGGCGGAGTAGTGCGGTGCATCCTCGCGATACCACTTCCGAATGTTCAGGCTCGATCGCCGCTTCCACTCGTGCATGAACGCGCTGAGTTGCCCTGTCTGGGGGAACCACAACACGGCATGCACATGGTCCGGCATCAGCACAAAGCCGATGCAACGACTGGAAGTCTCGGCCAGGAGGGCGTTGAGGACACCCAGCACAATCCGTTTGGGATGATCGTGGTCCAGCAATCGACGGCGACGAAAGACTGAGAACGTCACGAAGTGGGCGTAGAGGGCGTCATCCACGATTCGGCGTTTCGCGTGCATCAAAGCATTATGCACAACACGGGATGGCGAGGCAACCTCTTCCGGCTATCGCCGCCCCGGTAGGGTCCAAAGCGACCCAACCGGGGCCACCCCGCGATGTCTGGGCCACCCCGCCAGTGACAGTGACAGTGACAGTGACAGTGACCAAGGATTCACCCACGGGGAGGTTGCCTATGCGACCAGAATCGTACCCACAGCAGCACATTCTCGTCGAGGCACCTCTTGTTCCTGCGTCACCCAGACGTTCAAAGCAACGTCTGGGCCACACCGCCGTCTGCGCGAGGAACTGGGCCTCTTCGACGGATAATCCCCCGGTCATCCCTCGTTGCCACTGGATCGGATTGTCGTCGGTGATACGCAGCCGATCGTGCAGCTTTGTCTGCTCCATGTAAGGCAGGATTGTCACAGTCCAAGGGGCTTCGATGGAGAACCCTGTTCGCTTCGTGGGATGGGGATTCGCAATCTCGAATCCGCCTGTGAGTGGGG
>JANOKO010000271.1:0-2324 GCA_031419335.1 Planctomycetota bacterium | reverse complement strand
GTTTGGGTGACGGCGACATATTGCACCACTCCGTTATTGTCGTAGTAGCGCGCCTCGACCATATATGTCGCTGACGGATCGGGGTTGTTGATTTGCACCGCCCCGACGTGGCCAGCGTACTGTTGCATATTGGGAGGAGCTGGGGGTGGCGCATTCTTAAACGTCGCAGTCAGAGTGACAGGGGCACCTGCATACTGGACGATCGTGCTTTCGCTCCCCCAAAACCAATGATGTGTGACTTCTCGTACTATCACAACCGGGGCCATATCCTGCGGTGCGCCAGCATACAAGTCATAAATCAGAGGTGCTGGAGGCGGCGCTTGTGCGAAGGCTTGAGTCGATGTCAGGACCACAACCACAGCGAAGAGCGAAGAGCGAACATTGAGTCATCCTTCCACTTGAGAGTTGATTGTTTGAGACGAAATGATAGAGTTTGATTCTGACCAACCCATCAAGAATGTCAAGCGAGAATTCTCCAAAAATCCAATCGACGGGGTGGACCAGACGCTGCTTTGAACCTGAGTTCTGGATAAGCACTCAGTCTTTCACCACGAAATACACGAAATAGCAGAAGGATTCTGGCCGGTTCATCGTGACTTGCCTCGGAACAACTGATGGTCACAGCCGAATGCTCAGAGGGGGCGTGCCAAGAGTTCCTTCACTTTTCGTGTATTTCGTGCCTTTCGTGGTTCCACTCGGGTAGGATTGGCCGCCGTCCCTAAACCGAACTCAGGTTTTGAGTGTCTGGGTTGCCGAGCAACATGAGGTGCAGTCGGTTTGACGGACAGTCCAACTCCTTAGCGCGGATGATTCACGGCCAGATTCTGGGGTATCCGATTTCCGGGGTTTTGCTGGGTGGGTTAGGGGTGGGCGGACGGGGAGCGGACCCTCGGGAGTGGGATTGTGAGCGCTGCGTGACTTCCGAGATATCACTCTGATGCGGGACTTTCATCCCGGATATGAACTACTGCACCTTGAAATCGATCTGTGGTGGTAGCGGGTTGCCTTGTTTGGCAGGCAGGATTTGTGGAAGTCGATTTCGAACCGCTTGGAGGATGACAGCGGCGAGTTCCTTCCCGAGGACAGGGAGATCCTGTCGATCGAATCGTACAGCCAGCATGTCGTCGATTGTCCCTGTTTTGCAATCTGGTCCCGCTGATCGAACGACGATCAGCGTTCCGATCGCCCATTGGTCGACGAACAACTCGCACCCGTGGCCCCACGCATCATGATCAGGAAGGACACCTTCGGGAAGGTTCGCGTTCGGTTGCAATGCCTGTTGCATGAAATCGTCCGCAAGTCGGGCGATCTGGAGCTTGGTCGAGTCGATGCGATGCTGGCGAATCTTTGAATGGATCCACAGGCATCCGACGGTTCCCAGCAGTCCAACAATGACCAGCACTGCCAGGATCGTACGACGTTTTGTCAAATCTGGGCCAATGACTGTTCCACTCATGGGGGCCGCTGAAGCGGTCGCCAACGCCATTGCAGCTTGGCGTTGCTGGAGCTTCTCATTGGCAGCAGCGCGGCCGTGAAAGAGCGTCGTCAGTAGGAATTCCAATCCCAGTCCGACGAACCTCAACGCGATTTGAAGCGGCAGTAACGCGATTTCGATGAGGCCCACAAACATCGCCACAAACAGTTCGGCGATCGCTTCCATGAGGGAGTCCCTCCACAAGTGGGCCAGCACAACCGCGACCGGTTGGCAGGGAGCCATCACTTCGCTATGTTGACATACACCTTCAATTGGCTCGGGTCGCTCAGCAGATCCATGATCTTCTGTGGGTCGTCGTAACCCTCGACCGGAGTGGTCAGGATCCGCTGCGTGACACCGGGGAACATCACCTCGCCCAGGGCCAGGTCGGCCAGCCCCTGTGCAAAGTGGTGGCGGTTCCCATTCACCGACCCCACCAGCAGCTTGTTTCCCAGCACCCATTCCAGGTTGATGACATCGGCGGGGACTTCGGTGGTCTTCTGGCCGCCGGTGACGCTGGTCCAGACGAGCGCCCCGTTGATGGCGAGGATGCGCATGCTGTCGAACGCGACGCGGCTCGATCCGGTGGCCTCGACGATCAGGTCAGGCTTGCCGACCTGCTGGGCCAAGGCTTCCAGAGAAGTCTCCTTCGTACTCACATAGGTTGCCCCATAGGCCTTACAAATCTCTTCCTTCAGACCCGGATTCGGTGTCCGGGCCACCGTGTACACGTGCAACCCGCGCAGCCGCAGCATGAGCGTTGTGAGTAACCCGATCTGCCCCGCCCCCATGACAAAGGCGAGCTTCGGTTCCCAGACTTGGAGCCGCTGCTGGGCCAGGTACGCCTGCT
>JANOKO010000270.1:0-2071 GCA_031419335.1 Planctomycetota bacterium | reverse complement strand
TTTGCTCTACCAATTGAGCTATAGGGGCATTGGCAGGGACAGAAATGGTACTCGGCAGTCAATCGGCTGACAAGGAACCATTCCGTTGGTTTTCTGCAAAGACACTCAGCGACGATGTCCGACAAGACCTTGGGACTGTCGCAACCCATATTCTTGTCGCAAGTTACAGCATTGGTTCGAAGTCTGCCGGGGATCGTACGGAATGGTTCTGTGAGGCAGATTCGGGTAGGGAGCCCCAGTCGTCCCAACTCTGGCAGATGGCTCTACAGCCCTCGGCAAAGTGGGCGGCCCCCCGAACACTCTGCTCCCCGTCCTTTCCCACTGTCGCCGGTCTGCTTACCATAAGGAACTTCCAACCTCAAGATCCCGCCAAAGGCTGCCATGAGTTCCGAAAACGACACCGTTGCTGCCAGTGATGATCTGCGTGAACGCGAGGCCCAGGCCATTCGCGGCTTGGCCAATGCCTATTCGCGCATGAAAGAAGAAATCGGCAAGGTCATCATCGGCCAAAACGATGTCGTCGATCAATTGCTGCTCGCCATGTTCAGCAAGGGGCACTGTCTGCTGGTCGGTGTCCCTGGGCTCGCCAAGACTCTACTGGTCAGCACAATCTCCAAAATCCTTCAATTGAGTTTCCGTCGCATCCAGTTTACCCCCGACCTGATGCCGTCCGACATCACGGGGACGGATGTGCTGCAAGACGATCCCGAAACCGGTCGCCGAGTGTTTCAATTCATGCAGGGACCGATCTTCACTCATGTGTTGTTGGCCGACGAAATCAATCGTACACCGCCCAAGACACAGGCAGCCCTGCTCGAAGCCATGCAGGAACGACACGTGACTGTCGGTACGAGTACCTACCGATTGCCCGCTCCATTCTTTGTCCTCGCCACACAGAACCCGATCGAGCAGGAAGGCACCTACCCACTTCCCGAAGCCCAGCTCGACCGGTTAATGTTCAATATCGTCTTGAACTATCCCAACGCAGCTGAGGAGCTGCGCATTCTGAAGCAGACGACGGGTTCAGAAGAGCCGGAATTGAAACAGGCTCTGACGGGAGCTCAGATTCTGGCGCTGCAAGAAGTGGTGCGCAAAGTGCCTGTGGCCGAACACGTCTTTGTGTTTGCTCGCGATCTCGTGCGGGCCACACGCCCGAATGAGCCAGATGCCAGCGACTTTGTGAAGAAATACCTCACGTGGGGTGCTGGACCACGAGCGGGACAATATCTGATCCTGGGTGCCAAGGCCCGTGCGATCCTGGAAGGTCGGTTCCACGTCTCCACCGATGACGTGAAGTCGGTCGCCCACCCCGTGCTGCGACATCGCATCGTGACCACGTTTCAAGCCAACAGTGAAGGGATCACTCCGGACAAGGTGATTGACTACCTGCTGGAGAAGACCCCGATTGATCTCCAGGAACGCGGCAAAAAAGCCGCTCGGCCGTAAGTTCAGCTAGGAATGGAATCCGCATTCGTGTGCCTGTGTTCAGAGCGATCAGGGCCGATGGCTCAGTTGCTCGTCGGGTAGGCCGTGATGACTTCGTCCTCTTCCAGCACAATTTTCACCATCTTCAAGGGCGGATTGCGGCGGCGGGCTCCGCTTTGACCTCCGCCGTGACCAATCTTGCGATTCAGATTCACGGTGTAGGTGGTGCGATCACCTTGGTCTTCGATGACCACTTGCGGCGGGCCTCGTTGTTGGGACAGTTGGTACGCTTCGTCAATGATCGCGAATATTTCATCCCGTGTCCCTTCGAACACTCCGTGGCTGGGCTTATCCGTGTTGTCGCGGCTGTGCTCCATGACGTGATCGATACGAAACTGAGAATAAACCAGCCCCGCCGTCGACTCAAAACGGTCACGACCGATCGGTTTCAAGACACCCAGTTGGGGTTTCTCCGGCCGTGCTGTGGGAGCCGCCGTGGTCGGACGACCTTGGTTCTGCTGGGGACGTGTTGACTTGATTGTTGATGCTGCTGGCTGTCTCGGGGAATCGGTGGAAGGCTTGGAGCTGGTGGGGTTCCGTGGAGAACTCTGTCCATCGATACCGTGATTCCCGCTGCGAGTCGTAC
>JANOKO010000269.1:0-1164 GCA_031419335.1 Planctomycetota bacterium | reverse complement strand
CCTGATCACAGGTGGCCGGACACAGGTCGACCTCGTCGTGATCCCATTCGGGTTGTCGGCACTCGTGGCCCTGGCGTCGGTGGCCCTCGCCATCAGCAGTCTCCGCATCGATGGCGCTGCCGTAATGAGCGGCGGCTCGTTGAGCGTACCCCAGCAAGACTGTGCGGGTCTTGAGGCTCAAATCCTTCTCGATGATCTCTTTCAGTTTGACGCTCGCCCCGGCCAGCGCGGCGTGACCGAAGTCGTCGAGCTTGGTGTAGTCGGCTCCGACCTCGCGACCATCGGGGTACTTGATCCCCTCGCCGCAGACGACGATGCAGTACTTGTTCTGGGCGACGACCGACTTCACCTTCGCGATAAACTTCTCACGCTCGAACGGGACTTCCGGCAGGAGGATGATCTGCGGCGGATTGTCCGGGTTGCCGCGCTGAGCTAGCGCCGCTCCGGCTGCGATCCAGCCCGCCGAGCGGCCCATGACTTCGATAATGCAGCACGAGCCATCATCGGTCGCCATCGACCCGACATCCAGACCGACTTCCATGACGGTCGAGCAGACATACTTGATCACGCTTCCGTATCCCGGAGTGTGGTCAGTATGCGGCAGATCGTTATCGATCGTCTTCGGCACCCCGACAACCCGCATGTCCCACTTCCGCTTGACCGCTTCGAGGTGGATCTTGTGCGAGGTATCCTGTGAATCGTTCCCGCCCGCGTACAAGAAGTAGCGGATGTTGTGGGCCTTAAAGACCTCGAACAGCCGGTCCATGTCCTTCGCGGCCTTCTCCGCCTTCTTCTTAAAGTCGAGCTTGTAACGGCAGGTTCCCAAACCCGCCGCCGGAGTGTGCTTCATGCCGTCAATCGTGGCGGGGTCTTCTTGACGGAAGTCGAAGATTTCTTCGTTGAGCATCCCGAGAATGCCATTCATGCCGCCAAAGATCCCCTGGATGCAGCTGTGCTTCATTGCTTCTTGAACGACGCCGCAGACGCTGGCGTTGATGACGGCGGTGGGTCCGCCGGACTGGCCGACGAGGAGATTTCCGATGAGTGGGGACATGGCAGCTGAATTCTCGGGAGGACGTCACAATTCGCCGGCCGGGCGGCTGGGCGGCAACACTCCCGTAGTTTAGAGGCTCCCTCGGCGGACAACCATCGAGCGTGCGGGTG
>JANOKO010000268.1:0-3803 GCA_031419335.1 Planctomycetota bacterium | reverse complement strand
CGCGGCTCCGAACCTGCGAGCCTCCGGGCATCGCGACAATTCTGGACAACTGCCCCCCGAACCAGGAGGCCATGATGAGTATCAAGTCGGTCAACCCGACGCGGACAAGGCGGCGGTTTGTGGCCGCTCAACGGTTTCTGGCTTCGTTGAATGTCAGTCGTTCATCAGGCCGCCTTGTCCGCGCGGGTTACCTTGGACGTTCGCACACTCAAATGACGCTGACCCGAATCGAAGATGCGATCTTGCTTGCCGCCTATTTCCGAGGCAAAGACTCGTCGCAGCAAGTATGGTCGTCGAACTCTGACCAAGTGTTGACGCTGTCGCTCTTCTACACCCGCGACATTTCGTACGACGACTGTGCGACGCGGTTTGAACACCGTCCTTATCTCCAATGCGTGTACGATGGCGATGGCCAACTGAACGAACAAATCAAACACCGATATAAGGTCCTGATCGATCTCATCCAACAGCGACCTGATTTGATCGAGGGCGGTGGCGACCTCAAGACTCCCGCTGATCCAACCTACACAGCCTGCGGGCTGACTGATGCCGGCTGCCAATTGGCACACACGTTGGAGTCCTCCTTCACACAGAAACCGGAGTTCCCAAACTGGCCGGACCGACGAGCATCCGCGGATTTGGTATGATCCCAAAAGTCGTTCTCGGAATCCGTGTGCGAACAAGCGGTTCAACCGGAGCCGCGGGCCGCGCGGTTTCTGAAGTAAACATTGCTTGGCCGCGGCCCGGTTAACCTGTTCGTTGGGCTGCTCACCTCGCAATAACGAGAACACGAAAGGTGTCCCACATGCCCGAGAAACTCCGAATCACAGATCCCTTCGGCATCCTACAGGAACTGAATCCCGACGCTTCCCAGATGGTCGATGCGGAGCCCGACATCGAAGCCAATCTCTCGCGAATCGCTGACCGCGTCGAGAAAGCGAACTATCTCGAACCGTATTTCTTTCACCCTGACGAAGCAGTCCAAGCCCGCGCAGCCAGTGCTTGTGTCCCCGTCGATGTGGGCAAGTTGGGTGATTACTTGACCAATGTCCTAGCCACGGCGAAAGACCCGGCTACGTTGAATGCTGCCGCCGCTGCTGTATGGAAGCGTGAAGAGTCGGGCACGGGCGGTGTCGCCTACACCATCGACTCGCTTCGCGCGTATCTCCATTTGCTCGGTCGGGCCAATGTTCGTCGGATTGTCGACATATTGCTTAGGCTGGCCCCCAATGCTGAAGCCCGCACCAAGTTTTACAACGAGGCCTCTTCGCGCGGCGAGAACTTGTTTCAACTCTTGGAGGATAACTTCTCCATACTGCAACGGCTTGAGGATCTAAGGACCAAGCTGTCAATGGGCGGCAGCCAAAATCCGACCGTCACAGAATGTTTCACTTTGCTCGCCAGGCTTGAACCACATTGCCGCACGAAGGACGCACTCTCTTCTCTCGCGGAGGCGAACAAAGCACTTACGAACCTCGTCAAGCCCAATCATGAGCGACACCCTTGGGAAAAGAGCCCTGTCTTAATGAGGGAAGCTTATGAGGAATCCCTGACTAGGTTGCGTAATGAATTTCAGGCGAGCGGCAGCTAAGACTTTACCCTGAAACTGATTCTCGGTGCCCTCTGATGGCGAAACGAAAACAACAACAGCCGGTTGATGGTCAGTCGGCGAACCGAAAGTCATCCGGCGTCCGAAAGGCTCAATGAACCGCAACCGAGCAATCGCCCAACAAGCCGGTCAACGCGAGCGGCGGTTCGCGCGTTTTCTGTTTTCCACGTCGCTGGCCGCCGCCGCGTTACCTTTGGCGTTGGGCGGCAGGAACGCAACACCCATTCATCGAAGCCCGCTACAGACTCTTCGTAGACATCGAAGTCTTCTACAACCGCCATCGCAGCCACTCCCCGGGGCTACGTGTCGCCATCCCATTTCGCAGTCGCCCTGTAACCCCTTTCTTTCGCTCTCGAATCGTGAGAAACTACTGTCATCTCTGATCCCCTTGGGGAATCGACATGGGGCTGTGCGAGTTCGACGCGAGGGGGGAAACCTGACCGCCAAGATCATCGTCTCTACTCCTCATCATCCCGCAGCTTCGCCAGCACGCTGATGTCATCGAGTGTACTCGTGTCCCCAGCGGACTCGCGACCGGCGGCGATGTCGCGGAGGAGGCGGCGCATGATTTTGCCGCTGCGGGTTTTGGGGAGGGCGGTGGTGAACCGGATTTGGTCGGGGGTCGCCAAGGCTCCGATCTGTTTGCGGACGTGGGCGATCAGTTCCTTCTTGGCCTCTTCGGGCGGGATTTCGCCCTTGGGGATGACGAAGCAGCAGATGCCTTCCCCCTTGATCTCGTGCGGGAAGCCGACGACGGCGGCTTCGGCCACCAACGGGTGCGAGACCAAGGCGGACTCGACCTCCATCGTGCTCAGGCGGTGGCCCGAGACGTTCAGTACGTCGTCGATGCGGCCCATGACCCAGTAGAACCCGTCCTCGTCTTTCCTCGCTCCGTCGCCCGCGAAGTAGAGACCCGCCAGCTTGCCGAAGTAGACCTCTTCGTACCGCTTGTGGTCGCCGTAGAGCGTCCGCAGCATGCTCGGCCACGACTGCTTGAGGACCAGCAGACCGCCGTTGTTCGCGGGGACTGGTTCGCCCTTTTCGTTGACGACCTCGGCCACGACACCCGGCAGTGGGCGCGTACACGAGCCCGGCTTGGTGCTGGTAATTCCAGGTAGCGGGCTGAGCATGATGGCCCCGGTCTCGGTCTGCCACCACGTATCGACGATCGGGCAGCGTTCGCCGCCGATGATCTTGTGGTACCACATCCAAGCCTCGGGATTGATCGGCTCTCCGACCGAGCCGAGCAGCCGTAGCGACGACAAGTCGTACTTGTTCGGCCACTCGTCACCCCACTTGATGAAGGCGCGGATCGCGGTTGGGGCGGTGTAGAAGATGCTGACTTTGTACTTCTCGATGATCTCCCAGAACCGACCGTTGTCGGGCCAGTTCGGGGCTCCTTCGAACATCACCACACTGGCCCCGTTGGCGAGCGGGCCGTAGCAGATGTAGCTGTGACCGGTGATCCAGCCGATATCGGCGGTACACCAGTAGGTGTCCTCGTCCTTGAGGTCGAAGACCCACTTGGTGGTCATCATCGTGCCGAGGTTGTAGCCAGCTGTGGTGTGCATGACCCCCTTGGGCTTACCGGTCGAACCGCTGGTGTAGAGGATGAACAGCGGGTGTTCGGAGTCGACCGGGACCGCGTCGCAATCGCTGCTCGCCCCGTCCATCAGTTCGTGCCACCAGTAGTCGCGGTCGGGAGTCATCTGGACCTCGCCGCCGGTGCGCCGCACGACGACGACCTTTTGCACGCTCGGCGATTTGGCGAGGCTCTCGTCGACTGCGACCTTAAGGGGGACTTCTTTCCCACGTCGCCAGCCGCCGTCAGCTGTGACCACGATCTTGGCCTGTGCATCGTTGTTGCGGTCGGCGACAGCATCGGCACTGAACCCACCGAAAATGATCGAGTGCGTCGCCCCGATGCGGGCGCAGGCCAGCATGGCGATCGTCAGCTCGGGGATCATCGGCATGTAGAGGGTGACCCGGTCACCGGTCTTCACGCCGAGCTTGATGAGGACGTTCGCGAACTTGCAGACCTCGCGGTGCAAGTCCTGATAGGTCAGGACGCGGGTGTCGCCCGGTTCCCCTTCCCAGATGATGGCTGCCTTGTTCTTCCGCCACGTCGTCAGATGTTTATCGACGCAGTTGTAGCAGGCATTGGTCTCGCCGCCGACGAACCACTTCGTGTTCG
>JANOKO010000267.1:0-1619 GCA_031419335.1 Planctomycetota bacterium | reverse complement strand
CTCGCCGAGGACGCCCAAGCGGGTCGTTTGGGTCCGCAACAGTTAGCCGCTGCACAGAACGAAATCGAATCGCACCGCAAGACGGTGATCAATATCCAGAACCAGATGCAGAACGCACTCCAGGCCGCGGGTCGAGACGGTGAACAGCGGGCCCAGCAGATACTGACGCGGATCGCGGCCAAGGTCCGGGCACATCGCACGAAGCGGTAGACGGATCCGCGTTCCGCTTCGAAGACTTCGCATCGCGGCTAAACGACCGATACTCGGACCGGAACGACAGTTCTCAAATGATTTCACCACACGGGGGATTTCTTTGGAACAGTCGGAGTGCCAGTCGCGTCCTATCAGAGGACGATCTCCGTACAAGTCCTGGCAAAGAGCCATTTCCGCCCCGTTCTTGATTCCGTGGAGGCCATGATGCGTCGTCGAACAGTGTTGTCAGTTGTCGGAGGAATGTGTGTATGGGCAGCCTCGCTGGCGTATACTCTGGCGAAAGACACTCCAGCCCCAGTCGACCAGAAGCCCGTTCCCGCCGCCACCCCGGCAGTCGATCTTCAAAGCAAGATGTTCCAAGTGATGTATGGCACTGAGATTCGCAGAACCGAGCAGTTGAAGGAACTCATCCACCAGGGAGTCGATGTCAATGCCGCGATCGGCTTTGACCGTATGCTCTTGGAAGGCGAAGATCCCGCGACTCTCGTGGGAACAACTTGGCCGCTCGATGTGGCCATTCAACATTCGAGCGTGGTGATGGTGAAGCTGCTCCTGGACAGCGGTGCGAAGCTGCACGGGGAGGAGTTGGCTGAAGCCGCCCTCCATGGACGGGGGAGCGAGGCTTTGGAGATGGCCGAAGCCTTGGTGAAGGTGGGTGTCGACCCCAACTCGCGTAACAACGGTTTCACGGCACTCCATTGGGCCGCTTACAAGAACAACACAGACTTGGTGAAGCTGCTGATGTCACAGCGTGACATCAAGCTCGACGAGTTCGACCCCGATGGCGATACCGCGCTCACGCGGGCGGTTGATCGTGGCTCACTGGAGATCGTCGAGATGCTGCTGCAAGCGGGGGCCAGTCCGCATGTCAAGAACTCCAGCGGGGAGACCGCAATCCACATACTCGAAAAGAAGTTGGAGAAGGGGCAGGCGATCCTGGGTCGGATGAAGTCGGTTCGTGAATGACTTGCCGAAGTCGGTCTTTGTTGGACAGTCGAAAGATATGGACGCGATATGCTCCGCTTCAAAGACTTCGCGTCGCGGCTAAACTGCTTGGCGGCGATGAGGGTTGGCGAGATATCGAGAGATTCAATAATCCACACGCTCACAGAAAGACCGGAGATCCCCATGAAGTACGTCCTCACATTGCTCATCCTCGGAATGCTGGGACCAGCCGTCGCCCAGCCTCTCACGTCGACGGATGCGAATGCCCCCGCGACTCTTCCGGGGCAGGCCGATTTCGAGCGGGAGGTGCAGCGGGCCAGCGAACGCTTCGAGCGGGCCAAGCTGCGATATGAGGAAGCCACGGAGCGGGCTCGGCTGAATTACATCAAGCTCCTGGAGGACAATTTAGAGGATCGCGCCGACGGAGACCCACAAGCGGTCGAGTTCGAAAAGGAACTGAC
>JANOKO010000266.1:0-1587 GCA_031419335.1 Planctomycetota bacterium | reverse complement strand
GTCCTCACCGATGCGGGCTATCGCGGCGCCTTTGCCCAGGCCGTCGAGGCCCAACAACTCGTCTTTGAGGTGGCTTCGCGTCCGCCCACCGAGCAGGGCTTCGTCCCCGTTCCGTTTCGCTGGGTCGTCGAGCGGACGAACGCCTGGAACGGTCGCTCACGCCGCAACAGTAAAGACTACGAACGGACGACCGCATCCTCCGAGGCGCGCATCCAAGGGAGCGCCCTCCACCTCATGCTGAATCGTTTGGCCCCGGTCCGGCAATTCGCGCCCTTCCAGTATCGCAACACCCCGGCAGCTCCAGTCGCCAGTGCCGTTTGAGGGCTTTTTGGCTTTTCGGATAGCCTCTGAGCCCAACACCGCAGCTGCCCGTCCGCCCAGGCCGTTCAAACGACCTCTCCGCCGAGACAGCCCCCCCCTCGGTTGCCAAGGTGGGCCGAGAGACTTTTCGTCCATCGGGATAGCACAGAAATCACGATCAGCCCCCACTCTCGAAACTGGCGTATGCCGTGACGCGATTGCGTCGCGTGTTCATCATTCCCTTCGCGACTTCGAAATGTCAGCATCAGTCTGTATGTCGTTTTTTAAGATTCCGAAACTCGCTCATGCAACGGGATTGCGTTTTACCGGACCGGGGGTGCCGTCATCTCTGCGGCCATGAAGTCGGCTCCGGCCAGATTGTTTGGCACTGCTCTGGAGGCCCTTTCAGGGCGTAACAGCCTGTTGAAAATGCCTGTGGCACGGGCTTCCATCCCGTGATTCCGTTCGTCTCACGCATGGACAGGATGCCCATGCCATGTTTTTCAACGAGATGGTTATCCTTCATTCGTCAGAATTCTTACCAATTCTGCCACTCCGATGAAGGGAACGACCACGCGGATCGCAGCCGCTCGGGTCCGCGCCATGGTGATGGCGCGCCCCGTTTCCAGCGTTACACATCCAGAAAGCTGACAGAGACGTGGTCCCAACAATAGACCTTCTCGTCGCGAGCTGCTGCGAAGCGGACGTTCGCGTCTTGAGAGACGATAATCGCGAGCGAGCCGGGGAAACGATGGCAGAACCGGAAGGCGGACCGGTGCCGCGTGCCGACACCATCGGTGCGGATGAAGTGCGTGACCTCCCCCTCGGCGTCCTCACAGAGTTGTACGGTCTCGACTTCGGGGAGTGAGCCAGAGATCTCGGAACCAAAGCCAAGTATTTCGAACCGGTTGGTCATCAATACCGCCCCGTCCACACTGGTCAGGCCAGAGACCATGTGAGCCAGCTCGAAGATCGCCTCGTCCAGGTGCTGCACCAGCGGGTCGTTGGTGGTCAGGAACTGCTCCCAGGTGATGCCGCCTTCATCGCTGTGCATGGCCTGTAACCGGTGGATCAGCCGGAAGACCAGCGAGCGAAACCGGCGACGCGGCTCCTCGTCCAGGAAGCGATACTTGACCTGCAAGAATGTATTCGACGCCATCAGTTTGCGGCCCACTTCTGGCTCGACGAAGAGAATCGCTCCTCCGTGCTTGCGAGCGCGGACCAAGCTGATGATTCGCCGGACGACATGCTGGGCGAGTAGTCCCGTGAGACGCTCGATGATCGAGG
>JANOKO010000265.1:0-1354 GCA_031419335.1 Planctomycetota bacterium | reverse complement strand
ATCGGGTCGGCAGCCAGCAGCGGGAAGGTCGAACTGCTGGGCGAAGAAGCCGATGCGGGTATAAGGGGAGAGGTTCTCTCGCTTCTTCAAGTCCTCGAAGATCGTGTCGGCAAATCCCCCGCAGTAGCACTGGGCCATAACCAGGATCACGGGCAGGTCGGGCGGCAGCTCGTCGAGCCACTGTGTGAACTCACGCACGGTGATGGATTGGTCGTCCCAGCAGGTGATGTTGGTGTTGTGCGGGGCTTCTTCCGAGCCTTCGCCGCCGTGAGCGGTCACATAAACGAGCAGGCGATCGCCGGTCTTCGCGTCCTTTGCGATCCGTGAAATCGCAGCGTGGATGCCGCCGGGCGAGGTCGGGCCAGCACACTGGGGAACGCGATGGTTGCGGTACTCGACTCGCGAACCGGGCGGGCCACCTCGACGATGCAGGCTGGCCAGTAAGTCTGTGGCTGGCAACTGGGAAGGCTTCTGGAGAGCGAGAACCTGCAAGTCCGCCTCGGCATCCTCCCCGTCGGAGAAGAAGATGTCGTGGCGGCGATGTCCCACATGCTGCTTGTCGAGCACGCTCTGGAAGAAAATCACGTTGGCTTCGAGCGAGGCCTGGTTCTGCTCGGGAACATAACCGCCGCCGATGGTCACGAAGTAGTCCGTCGCGGCGAGGTGTTCGGAGAAGACTAGGGATCCGACTAGAATCAGCAGAGCTGACAATAACAGTCGCTTGTGATGGTGATGCACCATGTTTCGCTCCGAGAATCGGGTGTCGTCTGTGTGGGACACTTCTGCCCGACCGCTTGGTGACCCAGTGACTCGATCCACAACTTCTGTCATCACACGGAATGCATGGAACACCGGCGACTCTGATGTTTCATGCGGTCCACACCGTACTTCATCCGTGGCGCATCACCAATGCTGAAATGGACCGTGCCGGGCGGTGCGAAACGCACTTACGTATTCGGTCGAGCCCAGTCATGAGCGGCAAATGGACATCGGGTCGAGCGGAGCCGAGACACTCGTGCCTCTTCCTTCCCCATCGGTGAGGTGGCCCTGGCATCGCAGAGGATGTCTGACTCGACAATGAAGTCGGAGCTTCTCCCTCTCAAGAGCGGCCTGAACTCCTCTGGCCGCTCTGCAACCCGGACGCTCGCCGGACTGGCTGATTCTGCCCCGCGTAGAGCATTCGCAGTGAGGAGCGTGGGGAAA
This sequence comes from Planctomycetota bacterium, assembly GCA_031419335.1. GTDB lineage: Bacteria > Planctomycetota > Planctomycetia > Planctomycetales > Planctomycetaceae > TH-plancto1. The sequence continues at coordinate 151 of JANOKO010000265.1, read as the reverse complement.
TGTGGGTGGAGTTGCAGCCGAGATGGCGGTTGGAACGCGATTCTCGAAACTCGTTCACGAATGGGAGCGACATGCTCGACACAGGAGAATGCAGTCGATGTCCACATTCCAATCTGCGGGAAACTGAACGCAACAGCTAAGACTCTGTTTG
>JANOKO010000264.1:0-3707 GCA_031419335.1 Planctomycetota bacterium | reverse complement strand
CGTACGTCTTCAACAGCACCGATCACGCGGCCAATCTGTTCGGCCTGCGCGAGTTTGGGAACATCTATACGCGGTTGATGAACCCCACGACCGATGTGCTGGAGAAGCGGCTGGCCTTGCTGGAAGGCGGCTCGGGAGCCTTGGCCGTGGCCTCGGGGCAGGCGGCTGAATCACTGGCAATTCTGAACATCTGCCAAGCGGGGCAACACATCGTCTCGTCGTCGAGCCTCTACGGCGGCACGTACAACCTGTTCCACTACACGTTCCCCAAGATGGGGATCGACTGCACGTTCGTCGATCAGAGCAATCCCGAGAACTTCAAGAAGGCGATCAAGCCCAACACCCGCTGCCTCTATCTGGAGACGATCGGCAACCCCCGCTGCGACATCGCTGACATCGCGGCGATCGCCCAGATCGCTCACGAAGCCGGCATCCCCCTCATCGTCGACAACACGATGGCCAGTCCGTTCCTGTGTCGACCATTCGACCACGGAGCCGATGTCGTCGTGCATAGCTGCACCAAGTTCATCGGCGGCCACGGCACCTCGATCGGCGGAGCGATCATCGAGAAGGGGGGCTTCCCCTGGAACAACGGTAAGTTCCCCGAGCTGACCGAGCCCGACCCCAGCTATCACGGGATGAGTTTTTACAACACGTTCGGTGGGATGAACATTGCGTACAACCTCAAGATCCGCACGCAACTGCTGCGCGACCTCGGCCCGGCGATCAGCCCGTTCAACTCCTGGATGCTGCTGCAAGGGTTGGAGACGCTGCATCTGCGGATGGAGCGGCACTGCGACAACGCGCTGGCCGTCGCCAAGTTCCTGGCCAGCCACAAGAAGGTCTCATGGGTCGGGTACGCCGGTCTGGAGTCCCACCCCAGCTACGCCGCTGGCAAAAAGTACATGCCGCGCGGCACCGGAGCCGTGTTCGGCTTCGGCATCGCCGGAGCGACGCCGACCCAGCAAACCGAAAATGGGATCAAGCTGATCAATAACGTCAAACTCTTCTCGCACCTGGCCAACATCGGCGACAGCAAGTCGCTGATCATCCACCCCAACAGCACCACCCACCAACAGCTGACGCTCGAAGAGCAAAAGGGCACCGGCGTCACCCCCGACTTCGTGCGTCTGTCGATCGGAACCGAAGATGTGAAAGACATCATCGCGGATCTGAAGCAGGCGCTCGACGCGGTGTAAGTAATAAAAGTCGTCTTCACGTTAGCCGTCGGGCTCGCCCGACGTGCTTCCGTGTCGACTGCTGATTCGAGATCTCGTTAAAGGTTATGTGTCTCCACTAGAAGCAAGCGCCTCAGCACGCGAAATCATCTGTCGCACCTGAAGAGAGGCTCGCATTGGGACGATTTCCACCTCGGGATGCTTGGCTCTAAACACTCGAAAGACCTCATCTGCAAAGGACTGCCCAATCGATGCCACATCGGTGAAGTCGAGCATTACTGTTTTGAAACGATCAAAGCGTGCAAGCAAGCGTTTTGCTTGAGACCTTGATACTAAGTTGTCATCGCCGTACTGCAAAAGTTTCACGGGCACAACAGTCTTGTTGAAGCCATAGTCTTCGGCGGAGGTGAATTTGTCGAACACCTTCTTTGTTGTTCTCGCCGTATGATTGAAGAGTTCCATCGTTACTAGTGTTCCAGCAGTCGCAGCACTCGGTTGCATAATCCAATCTTCCTTCTTATCAAACTCGTGTGAGAAATAGACGCCCTTGGAAAAGATACTGAACTTGTCGAACATTCGAGATGAGAAGAAAATACCTTCTCCTGAATGATTGGTCGGGTCCGTCGTGAATTTCCCCTTCGCAAGTTCGAGAACGGCATGACGTTCGTCGACGAGCTTGAGTGCCGCCTGAATCTTCTTAAAGATTCCGATGCCGTTGTCAAAGATCTGGACTATCGAAGAAGCTGCCGTCTTCCTCACATCTACACAAACCCATGTGGATCCAGAGTGATCAATCACATTGTTGAACATCTCAGTAAACCCAAAGCTCCAGATATTCAGAACGTTCTCCGGTAAGTTTCCAAGTTGAGGCTTAATGTCCTCACGCCACACAATGTCCTCTTCAAGCTTTTCGGAAAGAACATACTGCTTATCCCATAGTACGAGAGATGCGAGCACATAGCGTCTATTGCGAGTGTTTCCGCTCACAACAACAGCCCCCTCCGCAACGAGACGTTGAAGATGCTTGTGGACCGCTTGCCGACTGCAAGCAAACTTCTCCGCCGTCAACCGCACAATGTCAGACGGATGAGAGTCAATGTTGTCGATCAGGAACCTGCGAACTGGCTCACCACCTGCACGAACCGCACTCATTTGTGTCAACCTCCTCATCTCCTATTGTCAACCTGTCTCACTTTATTGTCAACACCAGCGGGGGCACGCCGGTTGAATCGATTGTCGTCGAGCGGTTTCATCGCCGAGGCCGACCGCATGCAGCTGGAGGTTCGCGAGTATTTGAGTACCCCGGCGACTGCTTCGCGGGCGGGCTGACGGTTGGTTTGCCGTAGATTCGAACTATGCTGTGGACTCGCCGAAGCAGAGCTTCGAGGAGAAAAAAAGAAACCTCGGCGCCTGTTTGCTGCAAGCAGCAAAGGAAGGGGTGCCGAGGTGTGCGTAAGGATGGTATCGTCAAAAAGGACAGGAGGCAACAGTGAATTCCAGCTTTTTCGAGCGAATGGCCTCAAATCTCGCTCCCGAAAGGATGGATGCGTATCGTCGGGATGGAGCCTCCTCGACGATGGCGTTGGCTCGCTACATGTGGAATGTGGTGGTTTCCGAATCGCTCTACCCCACACTCCAGTTCGCCGAAATCGCACTGCGGAACCGTCTACACCAGTGCCTGACGTTGCGCTTTGGAACCTCGGAATGGTTCAACGACCCCCAATGTCCATTGCAGTCGTGGCAAGAGGAGCAGGTGGCAGCCGCTCGTTCGGAACTGACCAAGGCGGGAAAACCCGTGACTCCATCCGGGATCGTCTCGGAACTCACGCTGGGGTTCTGGACGGGGTTCTTCAACAAATCCCAACATCGAACCGGTCTGGCGGCTCACTTGGCGAAGTCGGCATTTTCTCGAGCTCCCTCCAATGAACAAGACGTGCAGAAGCTGGAAGGACGCTGGAGGAAGATCCGTGAACTGAGAAATCGCGTGTTCCACCATGATCGGATCATTCATTGGAAAGATCTGCCATCGCAGCACACCCAGCTGCTCGAAGCGATCTTCTGGCTGAGTTCCGAACTGCACCAAGTCGCCGTGGCCCTGGACCGATTTCCGCAGGTCTGGAAGCAGGGGATTGATCCCTGGCTCACGACCATAAAAGAGAAATGGTCTGAATCATGATGTCGCTTGCACTACGCTGTGCGCCGCTGTGGCACGGCGGGGTGGCCCGTTTAGAGGGTTGGCGGGGTGGACCAGACATCGCTTTGGATGTCTGGGTGACGAAGGGATTAGGGGAATTGAATGGAGGGCCGGTCCCCTGTAACCTCGTGTTGCTCTGCAACCCAGACACTCAAAGCAGTGTCAGGGTCCACCCGCCAGAAAAACACACCCCGGGGGCACCGGCTTCCACTGCCAACCCCCGCGCGTGCTGCGATGGAACTACTCCAGCTTTTTCGGGGCTGGCGGGGCTGTCTTCTCTGCGTCGGCTTTTTGCTTCTCGGCCAGGGCTTTCTTGGCGGCGGCTTCGTCGCGCA
>JANOKO010000263.1:0-1117 GCA_031419335.1 Planctomycetota bacterium | reverse complement strand
GACCATCTCGGCTGTCAACCGGGCCCGAGTCTGGTCGCGACCACTCGGATCGCCGACCAGCGCGGTGTAGTTCCCAATAATAATGACTGCTTTGTGCCCCAGTTCCTGGAACTGCCGCATCTTCCGCATCGGCACCGTGTGCCCCAGATGCAGATCGATCCCGGTCGGGTCGATGCCGTACTTGATCCGCAGCGGCGTTCCGGTGTCGCGGCTCTTCTGGAGCATCGCAGCCAGTTCCGCCTCGGGAACAATCTTCTCGACCCCGCGACGAATGAGGGCGAGCTGGTCAGCAACGGGTGGGAACGGCATGGGGGTCGCAGTGGTGAGGGGATTGTTTCAATCGAGCAGATTCTATCGATTCAACGACAGGAGCATACTCAAGCGAATCCTCACACCGGGATTGAGGACCAATTCATGAAGGGGGAGTCATCCCATCACATCCAGACAGGGCCGCACTCCACACGCCGCTTTTTACAGCACATGCCCGATTCGGGGATGACGGGGAAACGTGTTCATCGACGGCTAAATACGTCTGTCAGGACTTCCCCACGATTCGTGGGCGCGGGAAAGGGGTTACAGGGCTTCGGCGAATTGAGCGGGTGAGACGTAGCCCAGGGCGGAGTGGCTGCGGGTTCGGTTGTAGAACACTTCGATGTATTTGAAGAGGCTTTGGCGGGCCTCCGCGTGGGTGCGGTAGTGTTCGTGGTGAACGAGTTCTTTCTTCAAGGTGGCGAAGAATGACTCCATCGGCGCGTTGTCCCAGCAGTTGCCTTTGCGGCTCATCGAGCAGGTGATGTCATGCTTACTCAGCAGCTGTTGGTAGTGGTCACTGGCGTATTGAACGCCGCGATCGGAGTGGGCCACGAGACCTTCACCGGGGAGTTCGCGTTGCACCGCCATCTCTAATGCGTCGACGACGAGGCGGCTTTCCATCGAAGGGGACATCGACCAGCCGACGATCTTGCGAGTGAACAGATCCTCGACCACTGCCAGGTACAACCACCCCTCATCGGTCGGGATGTAGGTGATGTCGGCGGTCCAGGTTTCGTTCTTTCCCGACGGAGCGAAGTTGCGGTTCACAATGTTCGGCGCGATCGGATGCGGATGGTTCGAGTCG
>JANOKO010000262.1:0-8498 GCA_031419335.1 Planctomycetota bacterium | reverse complement strand
CGGGGTCGCCATGCGGCCCAGCAGCCCGGCGGGACTGGGGCGAATCGGGGCAGCTCTGGTCGTACTGCTGCCCGGGAATCCCGTATCGTGTCTGTGTGCGTATGATTTTTTCGCGGGTCGCGCGATTCGTCAAATGGGGGGGCGAACTGCGGACTGGCCGTATCGACAATCGCAAGTCCCGCTGGCCCGCAAGCTGGTCTCAGCGATTGGGCGCGTCGATTATTGCCGGGTACGTCAGACACCGGATGGGATTGAGCCGCTGGCCTTGAGCGGGGCGTCGGTGCTGTCTTCAACCACGCGCGCTGATGGATTCGTCATCATCCCGGAGATGAGTGAGGGGTTCGGCCCCGGGACCGAAGTCACGGTGTATTGGTATGACTGAGGACATGGTCCAAAGTCTGATGACTGCTGCTACGCGGGCGGGTTCGCCGCCTCGAATTCAGCCATCGCGGCCACGAGGGCGTCGACCCCTTCCGGGGGGAAGGCGTTGTAGATGCTGGCCCGCATGCCGCCGACGCTGCGATGTCCCTTGAGGCCGTCCATTCCGCGTTCCTTGGCGAAGGCCACGAACTTGTTGTCCAAGTCTTCGTGACCGGTCACGAACGTCACGTTCATCCGCGACCGACTGGTCTTGGCCGCTGTGGGCTTGAAGAGCTGGCTGCTGTCGAGGGCGGTGTAGAGCTTGCCAGCCTTGGCTTCGTTGCGAGTCGCCATCGCGGAGAGGCCACCTTGAGCCTGAATCCACTTGAGCACGAGTCCGACGACGTAGATCGAGAAGCACGGCGGCGTGTTGTAGCAGGAATCGTTTTCGGCATGCGTGCGGTACTGGAGCATGGCCGGGATATCGACAGCTCCCTTGGCGATCAGATCGTCGCGGATGATGACGATCGTCACACCTGCGGGTCCGAGATTCTTCTGGGCTCCGGAGTAGATCAGCGCGTGCTTGGCCACATCGATCGGTCGGCTAAACATGTCGCTGCTGGTATCGCAGATCAGCGGCACGCCCTCGGGGGCGATGGGGTCCGTCTGGAACTGCGTGCCGAAGAGCGTGTTGTTCGACGTGTAATGCACATACGTCGGGGCGTCGCTGTACGTGACCGTCTCTGGGATGTACGAGAAGTTGCGGTCCGCGCTGGAGCAGGCGATGTGGACCTTGCCGAACCGCTTGGCGTCCTTCATGGCCTTCTCGGCCCAGGAGCCGGTGATCAGGTAATCGGCGGTGTCTGTCTTGTCCAGGAAGTTCATCGGCACTTGGTAGAACTGCGTCGAGGCCCCGCCGCCGAGGAACAGCACTTTGTAGTTCGAAGGGATACTCGCCAGTTCGCGGAACCGGGCGTCGACCTCTTCCAGGATCTTGATGAACGCCTTGCCACGGTGGGAGTGCTCCAGGATCCCGATCCCGGTATTGCCGAGAGAGAGCAGTGCGTCGCGGGCCTCTTCGAGGACGGGCACGGGGAGGACCGCCGGACCGGCGGAGTAATTGAAGATTCGCTGAGCCATCGAAGGGATTCCGAGAGAAGCAGGCTGGGGAGAACTTCGAATTTCGAAGTTTCGACCTTGTTCGACACACATGGCCGACTGGGGATCGCTGGTATATCGGGAGAAATCGAATCCCGTCAATTGGGGAGGGCACCAGGATCAGGTTTTCTCACTCCGCAGAGTTTGGATCGCAAGGCAAACCAGTTCTGGCAATCGCAGCGACGCGAACAGACTGATGACACATGACGCGGGGCCGATTCGTTCCGCTCGCGAATTCCTGAAAAACGCCGGGGTGAGTCGCTCAGACCACGTATTTTCAACAGCCGAACAGGCCACTACATCTCCTCGATCGTCGCACTCACAATGTAGTCCAGCTGGGGGAATTCCTCTTTCAAATAGGCATTTCCGCGGCGCGTAATGCGGTCCTGCTGGGGCTGTTCAGCGTAGCGATTGTACAGGGCTTCCACGAATTCTTGCCCTTGGATGACTTTTGCAAACGGCGAGAACCCTTTGCGGTCCAGGGAGGAATTGTCGGCCATGTTGATGAAAAACTGGGTCGAGCGTTTGTCCGGTCCACTGGTTGCAAAGGTCACGTACCCTCGCTTATTGGACTGGATCACGGGGTCGTCGCGGATCGACCGTTTGTCCCATTGCCCATTGATTGCGGGGTCGCCTTGCATGCCGACTTGGGCCATGAAGCCTTCGAGGACGCGAAAGAAACGACAATCGTCGTAATAGCCCGCCTCAACCAGCTCGCGAAACCGCTTCGCTCCACGGGGAGCCCACTCGGGATGGACCTCGATCAGGACCACGCCTTGTGAGGTCTCCAACCGCACCAGATACGGATTTTGGTCCGAGCCCGAGACTTGCTGGATGTCGGACAAGGCCGCTTTCCCTGGTGCGGGCTTGCTCGGCTGGGGGGCTTGGGACACGGTCCGCGATCCAGTGCAGCCTGCGATCATCATACCCAACAGGCAACCCCAGAGAACCATTCGGGACGTGGACATACGCGCATCCTTGCGGTCATGATCGGAAGACGACGGGCATTCCAGACTCGATTCCGAGGGATCAGGCAATGTCTCCCCCGTGAGCGGTCTATCAGAAGCTGTCATGTACCAGATCGGGAAGAACCAGACAAGCGGAAGGCGTCAGACGTGAGGAGTGGGTTGGTCGATCCTGGCAAGAACGACCTGGAGAATCGAATGAGGACTTTTAAGGCCCGCGATCCGCATGCATCGTTGAACCTCGGGCGGATCAGGCCGAGGTCGTCAAGTGTGGTCATTTGCACCGCGAAAGCACTTCTTTTGGCGAAGCAAATCGCGGCGGAGTGCCTCAGTCCCCGCTTTGAGTGTTTGTGCTACCCCGTGTGAGTCCTCAGCAGGCCCGCGTCAGTAGAGCCACTCACCAGAAACCTGAATTCGGTGCTTCCACCAATTCGACACGTGTCTGGCCAATTACTATGCCGACAAGCCCGCAAACTTCGCAGCTCACGTAAAGTGGCACCGCGGATGGCACAGACCTCCACACGCACACAGACCTCATCGAGTCCCTTGTACAGAGTTCCGAGGTGTTGGATGATCGTCGAAGTCCCCGAGGATCGTGATCCTCGTTCCTTCGACGTGTTTCCAATGCACCTGTTCGTCACATGTCACTTCATCCCCTGAATTGGTTCTCTGCGGTATTTGTACTGGGGTTCACGGCTGGATTCACAGAGGCCATCCGCAGCGCGGAACCCGTGTACCCGCTCACCGTGGTTGCTGGCGAACACGCCCGGTCCTCGACATTGATTGAGTGGTCATTGCCCGAGGTGGCCCCTCCTGCTATCACCTGGGAACTGGTCGATGAACAGGGAGCCGTGACACCCACGCAGTTACTTCTGGGGCAGCCCCGCCGAATCGTCTGGAAGCTGAGTCAGCCGCTTCTCGCCGGGCAATCTCGAAAGTACACACTCCGTCCGGCTTCGATCCTCCCCGCCGACTCTCGTCCCAAGATGACGCCTGGTCCAGGACTACATCATGCTGCGGGGCGACTCTCTCTGTTCCATGCCGACAAGGAGATTCTCACCTATCACACGGGCACCTCTCAGCCTCCAGACGGTATCGCCGCCCAGTTTGCTCGCTCTGGACACATCCATCCGCTGCGGACTCCGTCCGGAAAACTTGTCACCGCCGAGTTCCCCGCAGACCACGCCCACCAACATGGTGTCTTCATGGCCTGGGTCCACACCCAGTTCGCTGGTCATGAGGTGGACTTCTGGAACCAAGGGAAGCAGAGCGGCGATGTTCGTCATCGCCGCCTAGTTGAGTCGCGCTTGGGACCGGTCTACTCTGGATTTGTTGCGGATCTGGAACATCTCGATCTCACCCAGGGGGAGGTGGTCGTACTCCACGAATCATGGAGAGTCATGGCCTTCAAGATGGCAGACATGTACCTCTTGGATATCGAATCCCTGCAAACCGCCGCGACCGATGAGCCGCTGAAGGTCTTGAAGTACCACTACGGCGGGTTCGGCTGGCGGGGGCCATCGGAATGGTTGCTCCCCTCGGCTGGCAGCGGAGCCAGCGGCTGTGATTTTCTCACCAGTGAGGGTCACGACCGACTGGGGGGGAATCACACCCGACCTCAATGGGTGAGCGTGACCGGCTTGATGAGCGGCGAACTCTGCACCGTCACGATCTTCGGACATCACTTCAATCTCCATCATCCACAACCGGTGCGACTCCATCCCGACAAGCCGTACTTCTGCTTCGCCCCCTGCGTCTGGGGGGAATTCTCGATCTCTCGCGACAAGCCTCTCAACTCTCGCTATCGAATCATCACTCACGATGGGGGTGCCCAGCCAGAGCGCTATGATGCCCTGGTGCGAGACTGGGCAACGCCACCTGGAATCCGCGTGGAACACTCGTATCCATAACGACTTTGGACCATTCTTGCGGCTTGCTCTGCGATTCCTTAGAATGCAGACTTGGCTCGCCGACCGCCACACGGATGGTATGGAATCAGGCGAATCAGAGTTCGATCACCGTCCATCGACCAAGGACCAAACGTCACATGGCAGCACGCAAACCCCCCAGCCTGAAGGCTAAACGTCTAGAAGCCGATGCGGCCGCTGCGATTGAGAAGTCCACTGCAGGTGGCAAAAAGGCAGCCGCGAAAAAGGGAACCACCAAGACCAAGACCACGCGCCGCAAGGTGAAGCAAGCGGAACGTAAACGTCTGATCTGGGGTGTCTTCAGCGGAACACTTCGTGAAGAGGCCCGTTTTCCCTATAACGAAAAGGCCCAGGCCGAAGAAAAGCTCAAGGCATTGCGAGAGAAGAGCAAGAAACTCTACTTCATCCAGCCCATCAAAGAACTGATCACCGATGGGTCAGCCTCCCCGCGTCCCTTCCTGGATGATGACGAGGAGCTGCCACCAGCCAAGCTGCGTCGTCGCCAAACGGCCAAGGACGAGCGAGAAGAGGCTCCGGCTGAGGAGTACAGCGATGATGTCAGCGAACGCGACTTCGACCTGTCGGATATGGGGATGGGTGACGGCGACGATGATTAGTCTTCTTGATTGAGACTCTTCACTCAGAATGCACCCGCGACTGCGTTGCGGGTGTTTTCGTTTCGTCTGGTGAAGTTGGACAACCAACGGCTGACAGATCATTTCAGGGCTTCACGGAAGTGGTTGAGGAAGTTGCCCTTGCTCCTGTCGCAATCGGCCGCCTACGCTGTCCCCTTATCGCCGGATCGGCTAAATTCCGCAGCTTCCCCATGCCAGAATTGTGGTTGATGCTGCGATTCAGGCTGAACCCAAAACGCCAATTGGCAGTGAAGGACGCGCGCATGTCCATGGACGCCTATACCATTTGCCCTTGCGGCAGCGGAAAGAAACTCAAATTCTGCTGTCAATCGATCGCGGCCGAGATGGAAAAGGTCGAACGGCTGATCGACAACCATCAGCCCCGGATGGCGTTGCAGATTTTGGACAAGCTGTCCAAGACCAACGAGCAGAACCCCTGGGTGATCACACGGCAGGCCGCCTCGCTCATGTCCGACGATCGAGCCTCGGACGCGAAGACGGCGTTGTTGAAGTTCTTGCGGCATCGCTCAGATCACCCGAGTGCCAACGCGCTGTACGCCATGGCGATGCTCCAATGCGACGGGTTGCCAGAAGCTCGCAAAGCCATCCGCCGAGCCTTTCGCTTCTCCATCGCCGCGGAGCCGGTCATCGTCGCGGGACTCGCCCAATATTTAGCTGAGTACCACTGGCAACTCGAACAATTCATGGCCACTCGCCAGCACATGGTGATGGCCCTCCAACTGGGAAACGAGAATCAGCGTCAGGAGATTCTGAGTCTGCTGATGGAGTTCGACGCTGATCCCAGCGTGCCGTTCGTTTTCCGAGGCGGCCAGGCGATTCCCGGCTATACGCCACCCGAGATCGCTGCCGAAAAAGTTCACCGCGCTCAGCGCCTGGCATCCGTCGGCTGTTGGGGAGATGCCGCGTTACAACTGACCGAGGTTGCGGAGCAACTCGACACGGGATCTTCGGCCTTGTGGGGGTTGATCGGACTGTTCCGAGCGTGGGACGGAGAGGAGGCTTCCGCCGCACGGGCGCTCCACCAGTCCGCAGAACTTGATGCCGCGAACTTCGACTCGGCAGTCGAAACCGAAACCCTGGCTCAGGAACTGGATCGCAACGTACCCGACCATTGCATCAAACTCCGAACGACACTCTTTGACACCGATGCTGTGTCACGAATGCTGACCAAACTTGATGAGTCTCCTCTGTTAATCAAGATCCCCTCGCAGCCTCCACAGGCGGACCAGGAACAGCCTCTGGCCGGGGTCTACGCGGTGTTGGATCGCGTTCCCCAAGAGATCAAATCAGAGGTGCAACTGTCAGACCTGTCCCGCATCGTCGGGCGGATCACGGTACTCGACTCGAACCCGGAGAAGGCCCTGCCGCCACGGGCGATGGCCACGGCCCTCGAAGGCACCAAGCTCCAGCAGACGGAAGCCGCCCTCTTCTCGATCGTTGGCGATCTGGTGCGTCGTGCGATTGATTACCCTGAAGCGGGCCGGGTGGTCGGCGTCGAACGTCCCGACGACGAACCCATGACCTTCGATTACTACATGCCCAAGGCCATTGCAGCGAGCGATCGGCGACGACTGCGCAAGATGTTTTTCGACCATTGCTGGGGCGCTGGGTGGAAGACTCATCCTTTGCGGGCTCTGAGCGGGCAATCGCCACAGCAGGTGGGATCTGATCCGGCGACACTCATCAAGCTCGCCGCAGCGGTGGACTGTCTGGAGGCAGTCGCAGATGACATGAGTTCACTGGCTCCGATTGAAGCGATTCGGCAGGAATTCGGACTCCCGCAACCGGCGTCAATCACGGTCATTGATGATAACCATTTGCAGTCCTTGAGTTTGTCTCAGTTGCGGTATGTGGACCTGGCATCTCTGTCTGATGAGCAGTTTCGGATGGTGGCACAACGGGCCACATTGGCGCGGATGGGGCGATTGACTCACCAGGTTCTCCAAACCTGGATCGAAAAACGCGACGGGTCGTTCAAGAGCAATGACGAACGTCTGAAGATACTAGCAAGTTTGGCGGACCTGACTTCACGGTCGCTGCATGACGCAGAGGCTCTCGCCTGGAATGCCAAGGCTCGCACAATCGTCGATTCTCTTCCCAACAGCTTCGAGCGCGTCGTGGAGTGGAAGCTCCGTGAACTTCAGCTTCATCTGGGAAACAAGGACAAGGTCAACGGCATCTACCGCGAACTGTGGGAAGTCTATGGAGCCAAGCTGCCTCGGCTGCGGAACATCCTGAGCGGGATCTACGAAGAGCTGGGGATCGAGCGACCTTGGGAAGAGTCGATTGTCACGGCCACCAGCGACTGGTCGCCTGATGCCCCATCGAGTGCTCCGGCTAGCCAGAAACTCTGGCTGCCGGAGAACAGGTGATCGGGTTCACGATCGATGACAAGCCGAATGCACACAGCCCAGCGGCGGCCTCCGCAGGGCTGGCGGCTTCCGAAGATCATCCGGTAGATTCACATGGCACAGGCCACTTGCCCAAGCGGGAAAGCCACGGTTCTCGGGCATTTATGTGCGGCTTCCGGACTGCACCTGCAGGACCGGCTGAGCACGCTCCCCGCTGCAGAGGACGACGAGCAGATTGGACACCAACTGGTCGCGGTCACTGGCCCCGAGCTCGAAGCCTTCCTTCTGAAGCTGCCCGACTGCATCCCGCACGATGAGAACCGCTCCGTCGACAATCGTCTTACGGGCATCAATCAAGGCCATTGCTTGTTGCCGCATCAGCATCGATTGGGCGATTTCCGGGGCATACGTCAGATCATTGAGGCGAAACCCGAGAACCTTGACTCCGGCGGCGTTGATCGCTTCCTGCAGTTCTTGCACGAACGCTTGAGTGACGACCTCGCTCTCTTTCTTCAAGCACTGAGTTTCCTCGTCACCTGATTCGTATGGAAACTTAGAACTCACCCGCTTGACCACAGCCCCCGCCTGATTGCTCAGGAAGCGATGGTAGTCTTCGACCTGCAAGGCGGCCTTGTATGTGTCATCCACGCGGTAGAGCACAATGGCACTGATTTCAATGGGGTTGCCGTTCTTTTCGACCACGGTCGTCTTGGGAATTTCGAGAGTCGCATCCCGAGTCGAGATCCGGTGCAGAGTCCGGCCGACGGGGTGAATCCACCGAATCCCCTGTGTCTTCAGTGTCGTCACAAATTTTCCGAACCGCAAAACGACGATCTCCTCGCGGGGGTTCAGAATGAAGAATCCAAACAGCAGGATCGGCGGGAACAGGCAAGTCACGATCAACACCAGCAAGAGTTCCAAACTGCCTTGTGCTTCATCGCGGTCGGGAGTGGGGGTGGACATGAGGAATCGCCTTCTGGGAGGAGTGATGACTGGGGGCACTGCGTGGACAACGCTCGGAGTGGGATTCCGGATCACGAGATTATTGAGAGAGGGGGCTCGACGTGACAAGGACTCGAT
>JANOKO010000261.1:0-3682 GCA_031419335.1 Planctomycetota bacterium | reverse complement strand
CAGGGTACTGGCCAAATTGACTGCCACGAGCAGGTTCCCCTCTCGCAGTTGGACTCCCCCGATCACGGTATCCCGTTCGATGACCTGGATTCCGACAATTTCTGTGTCGAGGTGGATTTCCGAATCGATGAATAACGTCGTCACGGTCCCGGTGGTGGTTCCGGTTCCGACACTGGTGGGGTGGAACACCACGATCGCGCTGGCCAAATTGCCGATATCCGCCACGACGAGGTCGCCGGGCTGTAACAGGACATCGCCGATGAGTGTGGTCTGCTCGATCAGATCGACATCGGCGAGGTAGTCAATGGCCCCTCCCGCGAGCGATTCGAGGCCATCAAACAGGACGAAGAATGTCCCGCTGGCAAAACTACCCACGACATCCGGTCGGAAGACAACGACATCATCATTTTGGAATGACAGAGAACCCAGCGTTTCGTTTCCCCAGACGGAAAGGAGGACATCGCCCGCGTAGAGTTGAATGGAGTTGCCACCCATTCCGACCAGCACATCATGCTGGATAAAGTCCAGCGACTCCGGAAAGACATTCCCGTCCCCGTACGCTGAGAGACTCCCGGCGATCGACAGTGTTCCCGAAGCATTTGTCCCGAGGGAGAGATTCGGATCGCCCAGAGAGAGGATATCTTCATACGTCCAACTCGCCAGGCCAGACACTCCACTGGAAGTCTCATCCCCCCAAGTGGTGAACAGCAGCGAGTCGCCTGTTGCGAGGTTGCCGTACGCTCGTGCAAACACTCCGGCCGTATCACCCGTCCCGTTGCCAGACCAGACGGCCACGAAGTTCTCCAGATCGATCATCGCCGCCGAGACGAAGACCTGCGACCCGCTGGTCGTGGCATTCAGCAGGAATTCCGCCCCTTGAGGGGTGCCTTCGCTCAGGAACTTGCGGGCAAAGACGCCTTCCGTGTCACCGGGTCCGGTTCCCTGCCAGGTGATGAGGTAATCGCCATCGAGGCTGCTGGTGATGGACGGAGCGGACTGATCGCCAATGGTACTCGTGGAGACCTGCTCCGGTGTTCCCGGCGCGGTTTGTGCCGCTCCGAAGTCCAACATCCAGATGTTGTAGTCACTACTGATGGCTTTCGAATTCCAGGTGATGAGATAATCGCCAGTGCCATGTGCGGCCAAATCGGCGTCACCGGACTGAGTATCGGTATCGAATGTGAGATGCGTGGCATCGATGGCCGCACCACTGGCATCAAATCGTCTCCCCTGTGTTCCGGCGTTGTCAGACCACATAATCATGAACTGGCCGTCCTGACCGACGGCGATGGCCGAATCGGACTGGGCACCGGCAGTGACGGTGTTGACCAAGAACTCGCCGCCAAACGTTGTGCCGTTGGCTCGGAATCGTCGGGCGTAGATGCCGGTGCTGTCGACGGCCCCGTTGCCTTCCCAGGCAATCACGAAGTTCCCGGTGTTGCTGTCAACGCCGATGGCGGGAGCTTGCTGAATTCCGGTGGTCGATTGATTGACGCGGAATTCGCTGGCTCCATTGCCCTGTGAGTCGAAGATGCGGGCGTAGATCCCCTCGCCATCACCGTCCTGGTCCAAGCTGGTCCAGGTGACGATGAACCCGCCGTCCGATTTCATGGCCACGGAGGCTCCGTGCTGATCATCAGTCGTTTGCTCATTGACCCGGAACTCACTACCGACGGGAATACCGCGCGAGTTGTAACGCTGGGCGTAAACACCAGTCCCGCTGCCATCCTGGACTCCGCTGGTCCAGACGACCACGTAGTTCCCATTGGCGTCGACACCGACTGCATCGTGGCTGCCTCGGGCGCTGACTGATGTACTCTGGGCGTTTGCCGAGTTCGTGTTGACACGGAATTCACTCGTAGCACTGATCTGAGTGCCCACCGCGACGGGAGCGGTGTAGTCCACGATCAGCATCGGACGGAGCGCGACGGTCGCTCCTTCGGAAGATGTGAACGTCCAATTGATCGCATTGTCCCCGAACAGTGCCCAGCCGTTGTTGGCCGCTCCATCGCTCCAGGTTTGCAGCGACTCCTCCAAACCCGTGATCGTCTGAATGCCAGTCGACACGGTGCCAGATACCACAGCGTCCGCCACCGTGGCCACCTCCGCATCGTCACGTGTCAGGCCACTCCCCAACGTGATCCAGGTCGACAACTCTGACCAATTGGCCAACACCCGATGCAGGCTGATCGTCGATTCCCCCGAAGTGCCGCTCGTGACATTCACACGCAGACTGGCCGAGTGAATCGTCGAACCGAGTGGAATCTGATTCGGTCCGCTGCCAAACAGCGAGTCAAACCGGATCAGGCCGGTACTCGACGCAGCCCCGCCCACGCTGACGGTTGTGGCTGATCCCTCCGATGTGCTGGGACTGATCGAGGCATCCTGCGTTCCGCTATAGCTGACGCCCTCCTGATAGGTATTTGTCGTCAGCAATCCGTTCCACTCGAACAGCCGAAGTTGCTCGCCCAGCGATGGCGTCTCGACCGATCCGAATTGAAACTCCAGATTCCAGTCGCCGCCCAGGAGCGCAGACCCCGTGGCATCTGTACTGGCCGCCACATCGGCCCCAGTCAACAAGCCAAGCGTCCGCAGGAATTCCTGGCCAGTCGGATTCGCCGCCAGATCGCAGCCGTAGAACAGGACATCCGCATCAGCAGTCAGAAATGGCTGCCACTGAGACAGGGTGTTCGATCGCTGCCCGATCGTGTCTGCACTGAGCCAGTTGCTGCCGAGGTGCAAGCCCGCTTCATCGCCGTGGGAGAGGATGTGAATCGCTCGCGTTTGGCCGAGTTGCTCCAGCCGATCAGCGATCTGCTGGAGTCCATCCCGCTGCGAGTCGAGTACCAGTATCTCGGTCTGCCCCGATTGCTGGCTGGTCAATTGCTCGATGAGGGTTTCATAGTCAGGTACGCTGGGATCAACGACGATCAGTGTCGAGCCGGTGGATTGGCCGTCTGTCGTGATGCCTGAATCGGCGGCCAGAATGCCTGTCGAGTGGATTGCGACGAGTTCATCTGGTGATGCCGAGAATGGTGACGACACAGCCTCCGCACTCGGGCCAGTCCCATCGACGAATGCCACCACCACGACTTCTGTCGCCACGGGAGCGGGTGCAGGGGAGGGAGCAGCGCTGTAGAGTAGGCGGTCTTCGTATGCATCGAGCTGTAATGAGCGGTTGAGTGGCAGCGCGAGCCACAATTGCTGGAGTGACAGAGGCTGAAGTGCCTGACAGAGACGACCGAACAGATCCTGCCGCGACGGCTTGCGTCGCGAGGATATTGGGATGTTCTGTCGCCGGTCCATGCGAGATTGGTTCATCCAGCGGAGTAATGCGGTCAGCATGTGATGGCCATCGACGTGTGGAAGACTCTTCTGCACAGAGCCTAGTTTGCAGTTCGTGAGGTCGAGGCAAGTGTGGGAGACCGTGCGCTTGGTAACGGATATAACAGAGGTGCGGTTGTACCGACATTGCGGGGAATCCGTAGAGTCCCGGTCATGATTGAAGCACCGACTCTGCAAGTCCTGACAGAAGCCAATCGGGCTCATTCCTGGAAACTCGAATTGACTCTTCCCGGACTCGTGCAATGACAGGAGCGAGTCGATTCTGTTAAGGAAGAACCGTAGAGACACGACTGGATCAGAATCGCGGGGTCTCGCCAGGGAAGGCGCATCGGGCATG